>JAKIYJ010000120.1 GCA_022708585.1 Bacteroidota bacterium | reverse complement strand
TGATTCAAGTGGCGGTGATAAAAGATAACAAAATGCCCTCCGATTTGTTCGCCCAACTCTGCCTCTTAACTGATGTAAATCACTTAATCCATAATTCTGTGCATCATTTACTATTATTGTGTTGGCATTAGGTATATCAAGCCCTGATTCAATTATAGTTGTTGTTACTAAAACATCATATTTACCTTCAATATAATCAAGCATTATTTTTTCAAGTTTCAATCCATTGAGTTTTGCATGAGCTACTGCAATGTTGACATTGGGACAAAATTTTTGTATTATATTTGCTACTTCAACAATATTTTCAATCCGATTATGTACAAAAAAAACCTGCCCCCCTCTTGCTACTTCATAATTTATTGCGTTTTTGATTAATTCCTCATCAAAACTTCCCAATCTGGTTTGTATCGTATACCTATTGGGAGGAGGAGTTTTTATAATTGATAAATCTCTTGCCCCCATAAGAGAAAACTGTAAAGTTCTTGGAATAGGTGTAGCTGTTAAAGCCAATGTATCAATATTTATTTTTAAATTTTTAATTTTTTCCTTTGCTGCTACTCCAAACTTCTGTTCTTCATCTATAATTAATAAGCCTATATCGTTAAAATCAATGTCTTTACTTAATAATCTGTGTGTTCCAATTATTATATCAATTTTTTTAGATTTCAAATCTTCAATTATTTGTTTTTGCTCCTTGCTTGTTTTAAAACGATTTAAATATTCTACTTTACAGGGAAAGTCTTTAAGTCTATCTGAAAATGTTCTATAATGTTGCAATGCAAGAATAGTAGTAGGCACAAGAACAGCAACCTGTTTACTGTCGGCAACAGCCTTAAAAGCGGCTCTAATGGCAATTTCTGTTTTCCCAAAACCTACATCTCCACAAATCAACCTGTCCATAGGATAAGAAGCTTCCATATCTTTTTTTACCGCTTCTGTGGCTTTTAATTGATCAGGAGTATCTTCATAAATGAAAGAAGCTTCAAGTTCATGCTGTAAATATGTATCAGGACTGAATTCAAACCCAATAGAAGCACGCCTTTTAGCATACAATGCAATTAAATCTTTTGCTATATCCTTTACCTTTTGCCTGGTTCTTCTTTTAATCTGATTCCATGAACTACCCCCCAACCTGTCAAGAACAGGTACACTGCCCTCTCTACCTGAATATTTAGATATCCTGTGTAATGAATGTATGTTTACATACAATAAATCATTGTTTTGATAAATTAACTTTATTGCTTCCTGATATTTACCGTTTATTTCTATCTTTTCCAACCCGGCAAAACGTCCTATCCCATAATCAATATGAGTAACATAATCTCCCGGATTAAGATCATATATATCTTTAATTGTAATAGCCTGTTTAACCTCACTACTATCCTTTAACTTAAACTTATGATATCTTCCAAAAATCTGATGATCCGTAAAACAGGCAATTTTGAGCCTTTTATAGTAAAACCCCTGACTTATATCAAGAGGAACTGAAACAAAAAAAGATATATCCTTAAATTGACGTCTTTCTGCAAGATCTTCAAAAATAGCATTAAATCTTTTAACCTGATCAGAAGAAGAAGTTAAAATAAAATTACGATACCCGGAATTATAATTATCAATTAATGTATCGAACAATAAATCAAAATTTTTGTTAATTACATGCTGAGGCGAAGTTTCAAAATCCAATTCAAGATTATATGATTTAAGACTGCGATGATTAATCTCTATTAAAGGAAATTGCTTTATATCATTACTAAAATCATCACCATCAGTTAACAACTCCTCTTTTATCGGACAAATATCATCATCTTCGTAGTTGCTTTCATTTAAAATATGTTTGGATTCATCATTAATTTTATCGATTGTAAATTTAATATCATCAATCCATAATACAGCCTCCCCATTTAGAAATGATAAAAAAGAAAGTCTTTCTTCATTTGAAGAACGCGATAGAACATTGGAAACTATCGTTAAATGATTTAAATTATCTAACGAAAGTTGAGTACAGGGATCAAAAGTCCTCATAGAGCCAATTTTATCTCCATCAAATTCTATTCTGTATGGCGTGTCATTGGAATATGAAAAAACATCAATAATACCACCTCTTATGGCATATTGCCCCGGTTCAACCACAAAATCAACCCTTGCAAATTCATATTCAACAAGTATTTCAACTAAAAAATCAAGAGATACAATTTCATTTAAAGATATTCTAAAAGTATGCTTTTGTATATAACTTGTAGAAGTGACCTTTTCACAAAGTGCTTCAGGATAAGTTACAAACACCGGACTGCTACGGTCTGACTGCACTCGCTTCAAAACTTCTGTTCGTAATAAAACATTAGTCGTATCTAAATTTTGAAAATCACCCGCCCTTTTATACGATGCAGGAAAAAATAAAATCCTCTTTTTATAAAAGTCCAATCCACTATCTTCAAAAAGAGATTCAAGATCATTGAAAAAATATGCAGCCGATTCTTTATCGGGTAATATAAAGACCTGTGGCTTTTGAATATTTTTTATAACCAAAGCAGCAACTACCGCAGCAGAAGAACCTATAAGCCCACTTAAACTTATCCTTGAAAACCTTTCAGAATTTAATGAATTAATAATATTTTCAATATATATATCATTTTTAAAAATATCAACAAACTCTTCAACTTTCATAACTTAAAACTCATTTTTTAGTAAAATTTCAAGTGCCATATTTGCTTGCATATTAGCAATAACACCTACTTTCGGTGCTAATGGCGGATTGTCTTCCGAAACCTCATTAACACCATCACCACATATATATAAATTTCCATACTGATGCGTTTTAATAGAATTGTTATTACCCCAACCTGCAATTCCTACCCCTGAAATTATTGGTTTTTCAGAAAATTCCATAAGTACTGTTTCTATTAGCATCTTTTTCATCTCGGCTAAATCCAAGGCTTCAATAATTACATCACAATCTTTATAAATATTTATAATACTTCCTCTATCAAGTTTAATATCATAAGCACCTACTTCAATTTCAGTATTCACTTTTATTAAATTATCACGTAATGCAAAAACTTTTTTTTGCCCAATTTGATTATAAAAATAATATTGACGACTCAAATTATTTTCAACAACTATATCAAAATCAGCTATTATTAACTTGCCTATACCAGATCTTGCAAGTGATATAGCACAATTAGACCCCAATCCCCCACAGCCTGCTATACCTACTACTTTTCTTCGTAAACACAATTTTATTTTTTCTAACATAAACTCTAATTCAATTGCTAATTACTAATTAAATATATTGACAAATAAAATATTTTATATAAATATTACGTAAATTAATGATAGTAATTATAATTCTTGTCTATACATTTTAATAATAAATATCTTATCTTAAACAATTAAAAATGTCAGCAATTTTTTTTTCTAAATCTTCTATACTGCCATCATTATATAATTTATAATCAGATAATTCCATACATTTAAATAAATTTTGTTCTGCAGGATCATCTGATATCATTTCTTTTTTTTCATTTTCAATAAATTCCTCAAATGAAATCCTGTCAGTTTCCGAATCCCTTAAAATAATCCTTTTATAACGTTCTTCAACAGGCGCATCAATGGAAATCAAAATAAAATCACCTTTACTTCTTAATGATTCTACTTCACCTGTGGTCCTTATACTTTCAATAACGCTATTACCACCCTCCGCTTTAGCCTTTTTATACAAAGTTTCAACAATATATGAAGGATAATATTTTTTTCGTAAATCATTTGCAACAAAATTCATAGTGTCCCTGTTTACAATAAGTCCTCTCCTGTTAATTTCATCTATAAGAAAATCCCTGACCGAATAATGCTTAAATCCCATTTTCCTAACAAGAAAATTTACTGCTGTGCCTTTACCAGCTCCATTTGTTCCTGTAATTCCTACAATTCTAATCATAATTGTTTTTAGTGCAAAATTATTTTAATTTTGGCAAATATATAATTTATATCCCTTGATATGCAAACAAATAAACTTTATCCTCTGGTATTTAAACCTATTTATAAAGAAAAAATCTGGGGCGGCAATAATTTTAAACAATTTCCAGGAATGGTTGATGCTCCTGATAAAAAAAAATTGGGGGAAGCATGGCTTATGTCAGGACTTAATGATAATCCTACTTATGTTGCTAATGGTTTTCTGAAAAATAATCCTCTTAATGAACTTGTTGAAATTTACATGGATGATATAGTTGGTGAAAAAGTTTATACCAGATTTGAAAATCATTTCCCTGTACTCCTGAAATTTATTGACGCAACTGATAAACTTTCCATTCAAGTACATCCCGATGATGAAATGGCTGAAAAATTATATGGTTACCCTAATGGCAAAACAGAAATGTGGTACATTCTTAATGCTGATAAAGATTCATGGATCATTAATGGCTTTAATCGTGATGTCTCAAAGGAAGAATGTATTGAATTTATTAAGAATGATAAAATTGAAGAAATACTTAATTATATCAAAGTTGAAAAAGATGAAGCCTATCTTATCC
>JAKIYJ010000119.1 GCA_022708585.1 Bacteroidota bacterium | reverse complement strand
GGTACTGTTTGTTACAGGAATGACAAATATAAGAGATGTTATGCCTTTTCCTCGAACTCCCGGAAATGCTGAATTTTAAGAAAATATATATGCAAAACATATAGTGTCAATAGAATTTAAAGGACCTCTAAAAATTCAAGTAAACACGCATAAAAATATTAACAAAAAAATGAAATTTGTTGGTGTTTTTTCTGAAAATGACAAATTATTTGATAAATATATTGAATCTGCTTCGAAAAGATATTTTTATTTTGAATTTACGAAAATAAATGGCTCTATTCTATAAAATTATTGTAATTATGCATAATACATTAAGTTTATAAAGTTTATAAAGTTCATAAAGTTATATTGGTGTTATGAAAATAGAGAGGTTTGAGAATATTATTCCGCAGCGGGAATTTTTCTTTTCGCCATTTTCTTTGCCTGACAGTTGCGTCCTTGTTACAAACGAGGATGAGTAGCGTTGCCATATAATAAAATCGAAATTTAATTCTTTATTGACGGATTTGGGTTTAAAAAATTTTGTTTATTACTTTGGTTCGAGGGACTTTGGTAATTTGCTAATAAATGCGTTTGCTATTTATCATTGGACAAAAAACTTAAATCAATATAATAGTCGTTTAACGGATGCTTATTTTCAAGTTTTGTTAATTTATTAAAATCCAAATCGCTAAAAAGATTTAGTTGAAATTCGGCAAACGAGGGCTGACATAACATTTTAAATATTATATAAGACTTAACTTTGCTAAACATCCTAACAAAAAATCCAGATTTATTTAAATCTCCATCACTTTTAAGTCTATTGAAAAACTTCCTTAAATAATCATCATTACTAATGCTGATCTGATGTTCTAACCAATTTACTTTTTCTTCGGCTGTGCCATTTGTAGATAAATACAGGATAACGTTCTCTTCGTAATATGTGTGAAAATATTTAATATTTGTTTCGGTGGCTTTTTTGAGTTGATGATTACCAAACGAGAGTAATGGGCAAATTATGCTTGCACTTTCAATTATATAACCTCTTGCCCACCCCTGCCCGCAATCTATATGTTGTATTAACGAGTTAGCATAGTAAATATCACCAGTTAGTATAAAGGCAGATGCTTGCAGAGCCGAAATTCTCATCCAGCCATATGTGCTATAATTATCACTTAAATAAACTTTCTCTACAAACTGAATAATGGATGATGAGTTTTCACTACTTACACTATCCTTAAAATAATAGCACAACCACGCAATAGCTAAACTTCTTTGGTCTTGAATATCAGGAATAAAACGTTCATCAAATTGTTTTATAAATAGTTCTAATTCTGATTTTATAAAACCGTTTATTAATTGCTCTGGAATATTCATATTATATGGATAATTTTAGAAAAGTTAAGATAAAACACAATTTTCACATCTTCTTTATAGTTTTGCAATGTTCCTTTTAGGATGGCTGGTCCAACCGTCAATAAATACTTTACCGTTTGTTTATTTCAACTTAAATTAAAAGTATACCAGTATTTCAATTCAAAAGTATACCATTTTTAATTTAAAAAAAAGGTTTTGCAAGAAAAAGTCTTTTGGGCAAGAGGCACGGATTTGACAGTATATTATTTTCATTTTTTTACCATCTCTTTCGTTTCTCTTAGCCTGTATGAGTCTCCGTTCATATTAACCAAACAAGCTTTATGGGTTAATCTATCAACAAGTGCTGCTGTTAATGTTGTATTATTAAAAATTTCATCCCATCTCTCGAAAGCTAAGTTTGAAGTAATTATCGTTGATTTTTTACCTGTTCTTAATGACAAATGGTTAAACCCAAATTCGTCATTAGTAGATATTCACAAAAGAGTTGGTGAAGAAATTCCTATTAGAAAAATAAGAAAGTGTTTATATGAAGCTGTAAAAAATGGTGAAATTAAAACAATTGGTGGTAAAAAATTTCGCAAATATTTTATTGACAAAAACATGGAGTAAAAAACTTAATTTTTGGCTCTATTCAATAAAAATGTTGCAATAAAAACAGTTAAAATCATAATTAACAAATTTTTAATATACTGCTATATTTGGCTATTATAACACAAATGCCATAATGTGTTTTTAAATTCGCCTTGGGAATGATTTGTTATAAAACAAGTATAGATAAAGAAAATATTCTTTGCCTGACAGTTGCGTCCTTGTTACAAAAGAGGACAAGGAGGGGTTACTTATATATTTTACAAAATCCTGATCCCAGACATTTGTTAAAAATATTAAATGTAAAGTATACATAAAAGTGTATTTTAACAAAATTATTATGTACTTTTGGCAATCATAAAGTGATTTTTTATATTATTAATAATTTAAATCAAATAGAATATGTACGGAAAAATTAAAGAATATCTTGCTACCGAATTTAAGAAAATTCAAGATGCAGGACTTATTAAAAATGAAAGAGTAATTGAAAGCCAGCAAGGGGCTGAAATTATTGTTAAAGGTAAAAAATGTCTTAACTTTTGTGCTAATAATTATTTGGGATTATCTTCTCATCCCGATTTAATAAATGCTGCTCACAAAGCTATCGATGAAAGAGGTTTTGGATTGTCTTCTGTGAGATTTATTTGTGGAACACAAGATATACACAAAACTCTTGAACACAAGATATCTGATTTTTTAGGTATGGAAGATTGTATTTTATTTTCATCATGTTTTGATGCTAATGGAGGTGTTTTTGAACCTTTAATGGAAGAGGAAGACGCCATTATCACTGACGCTCTTAATCATGCTTCAATTATTGATGGTATCAGACTTAGCAAAGCTAAAAGATGGATTTATAATCATGGTGATATGCGTGATGTTGAAGAAACAGATTCTGCAACTGGCAAATCAGGTAAAGGACTTGAACGTTGCCTTAAAGAATCCCAATCGTGTCGTTTCAGATTAATTGCAACTGATGGTGTTTTTAGTATGGATGGCGATATTGCAAAACTAAAAGAGATATGCGACCTTGCTGAAAAATATGATGCTCTGGTTATGGTTGATGACAGCCATGCTACTGGCTTTATGGGTAAAACCGGCAAAGGAACGCATGAATATAATGATGTAATGGGTCGTGTTGATATTATTACTACTACTTTTGGAAAGGCATTGGGAGGAGCATCCGGAGGATGTATTGCTTCTTACAAGGAAATAATTGACTGGATGCGTAATAAGGCAAGACCATACTTGTTTTCAAATACTGTACCTCCTGCTGTTGTTGGCGCTACTATTAAAGTTATAGACATTCTGACAAAATCAACAGAACTAAGAGATAAACTGGAACAAAATACAAAATATTTCCGTGAAAAAATGACCGCTGTTGGCTTTGATATTATTCCAGGAGTACACCCTATTGTTCCTATTATGTTTGGTAAATATCCCAATTGTTCTAAACTTGCTGTTGATTTTGCCAATCGTATGCTTGATGAAGGTATTTATGTTACTCCTTTTTCATTCCCAGTAGTACCAAAAGGTAAAGACCGTATAAGAGTTCAGATATCAGCCGGTCATGAAAAACAACATCTCGATATGGCTATTGAAGCATTTACAAAAGTGGGCCGTGAACTGAATATTATTAAATAATCATTCTATAAGAACTTTTTTAAAGACTTTTGAATATTGAGTTTCAAAAGTTATTATATATACTCCAGTATTATAGGTAGCATCAAAAAAATACATTGATTCTCCTTTATCTATATTACCGGAGTATATTGTTTGTATTAACTTTCCATTAATATCATATAATTTTATTGTGCCTTCTGTTTTGTGAGATGATTTGATAACAATACAGGTTATTGCTTTCGCTGGATTTGGAAATATTTCAGAAATACTTGAATAATAAATAATATCCTCAGTTTCTTCTAAATTTGTAGAAGAGATAACATTAAATTTCCAACAGCCTTTTGGTGCTGTGATTGGACGTGTTTGCTCCTTGCCTGAATTAGACTCAGCATATATGTAATAATATACTGTTGTACCACTTTGTTGAACCGGTATATAGCCCGTCCAAATATTATTAGTGACATCACTCAAATACATAGGTAATGATTGATAGGGCTGTAAAGTATCGGTTCTGTAATATATACTGGCAGAAGAAATCCCACTTTTGGTCTTAACAGTTGCTTTCACTTCATAAGGAGAAGATGTATTATAAGTATCTTCAAGACGTTTATGAACAATCAGCAAGGGTTCATCACTGCCAATAGTATGGGTAATACAATGTATTGCACCGCTGGCTGAAATTATTTGCTGACAATTAATTCCAACAATATTATATCCGGGAAGATTTTCCGAAAGAATACGTAAAGCAATAGTATCATAAGCTTCATAATAAGTAGGAACAATGTATGTTTTATTAACAAACACACCGTTAGTATATGTTCTATAATAGGAATAAGGAGGGTAATTACCGGATTGACTGGGAGGCATAGGAATTCGTATTATTTTATACGGAGTGCCAAAAACAGAATTAAAATTATTCAGTATATATAACAAATTAGCTTCAATTTGCTGTTCATCATTAACATAAGAAGGAAATTGTCCAACAAGCAAAGTTTCTTCATCCAATATCTT
>JAKIYJ010000118.1 GCA_022708585.1 Bacteroidota bacterium | reverse complement strand
ATTAGATGGGCTGAAGGATAAGCCAAAAAGTGGTCGTAAGCCAAGGTTGACTGAAGAGCAATTGAATGAATTAAGCAATGTATTGCAAAATAATAGACCAGACGAGTTTGGCTATAATACAGCAACATGGAATGGTCCCATACTAAAAGAATACATTGAAAAACGCTATCATGTGGCATACAAAAAAGCTCAGGTTTATAACTTGCTGAAGAATCTTGGCTTTAACCTATCAAAAAGGGAGAGCCAGGTATCCCGAAGCGGATGAACAGCAGAGAGATGAGTTTAAAACGGCATTAAAAAAACTGAAAGAGGAACAGGATAGTACAGTTATTTTATTTGAGGATGAGTTTAGATTAAGTAGTGTCTTTCCATAAAGTCAAGAGTTCGTTTCAGAATGTTCGAGTTCGAGGTTTCGATAGCCTGAAAATCGGGAGTGTACTAAAGTATATAACTGATTTGAAGGCTGAAAATAACGATGAAATCGGACATTATGGACAAACTCTAATTAACTAAATACCTTATTAAATATATTATAACTGATATTCCTGACATAAAAATGCAAAAATCAAAATAAAAATCCACCCCGAAAAGTTATTTTTATTTCGAATCATTTTTTTGATAAAATAAATTAATTAATTTCATAGATAAATTAATTAAAAATATAGATAAATTTAATTATAATAAAATTTATCAACTTTTCAGAGTGAACTCAATGATGATTTTGGATTGTTTATTTCAAAATATTATGATGTAATATCACAACAGTAGCCCCAAACCCATAATTATTCATTGGTGCATCATAATATTCAACTCCTTCAATTTCGCGAAGTATATTTTCTATTTCTCTTTTGAGAATGCCATTACCTACACCATGTACAAAAATAACTTTCTTGTAATGACCCGCCATTGCACTGTCGAGGCATTTTGAAAAATAATCCTTTTGTATCTGTAACTTCTGATATGGTGTTAAAATAAATGCATCATCTGTTAATGCATCAATATGAAGATCTACTTCGGCTGTATCTTCATCAATTTTATGTTTATCTATAAAAAAAGACTTTGGAGTAACAGATTTAAACTGTTCTTTTTTATTTGATATAAGATTTTCTTTTAAGTTATCAAGAGGTTCCATATTTTTATTTATAGCATCCAAGGCAACACTTTGGGTAAGCATACAAATTATTGCCTTTTCATCAAAGAAAACCGAGTTTGTATAATTTTCTTCTTTTAAAAATTTAACTGATTTGATTTTAAAAGGTATATTTTCAGGTAGTGAAGGCATTCCTTGACAAGTATCAGAATGATACATAATTTGAATTATTCCTTTTGTCCAGAAAACAAGTTCATCACGATTTTGTGTAGCAATTATAACTTTCGAGTTTCCTTCAACTGAACCGTAATCAAAACCTTGATAAGTTTGACTGTTGTTTTTTAAATAAATATTATATATAACAGTATCGGGACAATTATTAATAATATATATATCAACATCGCCTGTAATAAGCCATTTCTGGTTTTGAGGTACAAAGGCAATATAAATGCCCTTATCAGCCTTTTTTGATACATCATCTGCAAGTTGACTGGCATTTTCTTGAAACATATTATAAGCCTCTTCCTGTTCATTGTTATTATCATTATCGTTATCCGGGATAAGATTGCTTATTAATGTAGGTAATTCAAAACCATCCTCTCCTGAAACTCCTACTATAGAAGAAGAAATAATTTTTGTTATAATTCCTCCACCTTTATCATTAAGAAGTTTAACCTTATCGCCAATTTGATATCTCATAATTTATTTTTTAATAATTAGTTTTTGATAATAATTCATATCATTATTTCTTATATTTACAATATATATCCCGTTTTTAAAAATACTTTTATCAAGAATAATTTCTTTTTCAAATAATGAATAACCTGAAACATTATTAATAGTTTGTTCAAAAATTTTTGAACCATTGATTGAAAATACAGTAAAGATAATATCAGAATATCCAGGGGATAAAACTTTCATCAATAATTTATCTTCGGCTGGATTTGGTGAAAGAAAAACAGAGGGTATGCATTTATTTTTATCGTTAATAGAATTATCATAATTACCAAAATAAGTAACAGTTGTATAATTATTTGATTTTACAATTTCCAGAACTGGTTCTTTATGACCTTTTGCCAGCCATTTATATTCAGTATTAATAGAATTGTATCCCATACCGTTACTCTGGTAATAAATACTATCATAAATGAAAACGACGGATTTTATGCGTAATACTTGAAAAGTATCCAGAGGAAGTATCAGAGTTCCCCATCCATCAACAAAATTTTTACGAGTTTTATTTTCAGAAAAATAGCCTATATTGGGTAAACTTATATCAAAAAAAGAAGTTGAAGAGTCTGTATTTCCAATATTTAAAGGGAAACGATATAAAATGTCGGGATTATCATATTTAGCTGGAATTTTAATCCCATTTAGTTCTGCTCCATAACCAATTAAAGAAAACTCGCTTGAAGAATTTTTATAAAAATCATAAATATTACTAATTGTCATACCGCTTTGAGTGTAACTTCCAATTTGTTTTAAAGACACTGTTGCATTTGAAAATATCAAGGTATAAATCAAAGGAGTAGAGTTTACAGTAATGAAAGTATCGGCAGAATAATTTGCTGGAGATAGAAAAGAAAAATTCCAGATATGATTATTCCCTGACTGGGTATAATCATAATTACCGCTTAAAATGGCAATATTATAATTTATAATATCACCTGGTTGTGGCATATCGCTATCATTTATTACAGGTTGAGAATAAATTTGCGATAAAATAATAATAAACATTAAAGTTAATAACTGCTGTTTCATATATTTTATTAATATTTGTACAAATATACGTAAGATTTTTCTATTAACGCATAGACAAATAAAAATTGATTGTTTTTTTGGTGTGCAAAGACCATAAAAAAATAATAGCACCTCAAATTTATTTTTAATCCCAAAAATAACAAACCCAAATTTTTTATATAATTTTGTTACAATTCAATTTATAGTGATGAATAAGCCACTTTTCTATTTCATAAAATTATTTTTTTTATCATTTTTAGTTTCTGCCTGCACCAATTCAAATAAAAAAGAAAACTGTGTGTTCAAAAATGATTTTTTTCTTAATGAACCCTGTATGATAGTTAATACAGAATGCAATAACCTTTTTGAAGGAGAATACCTCAGAGTAAAATATATTTCTGAGGACAGTATTATTGAAATAAGTCCTTTAAACAATTCATTTTTTTTATCTTATGATTATGGAAAAAATTGGATGCTTGGCTGGGGTACAGGGGAGCCTTTATATGATGCGGGATGTGAAAATTTGTTATCAATAGAACATTATAATCCGGCTACAGGGAAAATAAAAACAGGAAAATTATTGCGTGGTAATGGTTTTCCTCAAAAAAATCAACGTGTTGTATTATGGAACAGAACCCCATCGGGTTTTGTTAAATATAAAAAAGGTGCTATTGTTAAACCTGAGGATGGTTTTATAAATATGGCAGGCAACAGTCTTATGTTTAATAAAATAATTTATGACAGTATCAATAATTATTGGGTAATGTTTGTTAATGAAGTTGATACTTCAAAAATTGATATTTATGCTGCTGTTTCATATAACTTGATTGATTGGAAACCTGCATTGAATGGTAATCCTTTATTCAGGGCAGAAGATTTTATGCAAACTGATTGGGCTGGATGGACCTGTGATGCTAAATCAAGGCAATCGCCTTTACTTACAGATGTGATACGTTATAAGGGAATCTGGTATTTTGTGATGAATGGGTATAATAAAAAAGGTGAAAGACAAATAGGTATTGTTTCTTCTCCCAATATGCTTGGTGGTCCTTTTCAAATTCCCGTAGAGCCTGTAATACGTTGTGGTAAAAAGGGTAAATGGAATGAAAAAGGAGTTTTCTATGGTAAAGTGATGAAATATGATAAATATTTTTTGATGTTTTACGATGGCATAAAGAAAAATAATACTGAAAGTCTGGGTATTGCCTGGTCGTATGATTTGAAAACCTGGCATGAATATGAAAATAATCCAGTTATTATTTCACATACAGGATGGAGAAGCCGTCCTTATTGCAGTGAACCTGCGTGGATTGGTAAATGTGGAAATGTAATTTGCGTTATGCTTGCTGGAGCAAAGGATTTTAAAGCAGGACCCTGGCACCATTATATTACTAAACGTATGTATAAAGATATATCTGGAAATGTTGATGATATGCAACTTGGCTTGTTTTTATCTTATGATGGGGGCAGAAGTTTCGTACAACATTGTCTGAATCCATTGCTTGTCAACGATTATGCTAATGATGATGAAAATGAACATCTTGGCGGAAGTCTGGATTTTATCCAGAAAAATGATACTCTTTTTATGTTTTATATTGGCAAAACCACTTTCGAAAACTTGCATTATCAACCTTTATTGAGATATAAAATAATTGACTCTATTCTATAAAATTGTTGTAATTATGCATAATACATTAAGTTTATAAAGTTCATAAAGTTCATAAAGTTATTGGTGTTATGAAAATAGAAAGGTTTGAGAATATTATTTCCGAAGCGGTAATTTTTCTTTTCGCCCTTTTCTTTAATATGGCAG
>JAKIYJ010000005.1 GCA_022708585.1 Bacteroidota bacterium | reverse complement strand
ACAAATAATACTAAAATGAATTCTCAAAAAACAAAATGAAAAAGTCAAAAATATTGAAATTAAAAAATATTGGTACATTGTATCTTTATTTTATCTCTTATCATATATAATTTCAATTTTTGAATTATTAATTATATATACATTATTAAGTTTAAATTATGAGCCACCCCGAAAAGTCTATAAATCAAATTTTAATTAAATTTATCTGTTTTTTTTAATTTATTTATCTATGAAATTAATTAATTTATTTTATCAAAAAAATAATTCAAAATAAAAATGACTTTCCGGAGCAGGCTCAATTATAAAACGAATTTTAAATTAATATAAATAAAAAATAAATGAAATCAGTTGATGTTTTGATAGGCTTACAATGGGGCGATGAAGGTAAAGGAAAAATAGTTGATTTTCTTGCCCCTGAATACGATATAATTGCAAGGTTCCAGGGTGGTCCTAATGCGGGGCATACACTTGAATTTAACGGCGAAAAACATATTATGCATTCTATCCCATCAGGAATTTTTCACCCCGCCAAAATTAATATTATAGGAAATGGAGTTGTTTTTGACCCTGTCATTTTTAATAAAGAAATATCTGAACTAATCTCCTGTGGATTAAATCCTTCTGAAAATTTATACATATATAAAAGGACTCATTTTATTTTACCTGTTCATAGATTGTTGGATGCCGCACTGGAAAAAGCAAAAGGCACCAGCAAAATTGGGTCAACCTTAAAAGGAATAGGACCTGCATATACAGATAAATATGCAAGACACGGGTTAAGAATTGGCGATATAGATAATTATGATTTTATTGATAAATATAATAATATAAAAAAATTACAGTTAAAAAATTTTCATTCACTAAATTTTGATGAAAATGATTTTTTAATAGATAATTTACCTTTTTTAGAATATGAAAAACTATGGTTGGAAACTATAGAACTGATTAAACACTTCAAAAGAATAGATGGAGAAATATATATAAATGAACAAATCAAAAATGGTAAAACCATTTTGGCTGAAGGAGCCCAGGGAACTCTACTTGATGTTGATTTTGGTAGTTACCCTTATGTAACTTCATCTAATACAGTTGCAAGTGCTGCCTGTACCGGACTGGGAATTTCTCCTTCACATATCAGAAAAATTTTCGGAGTATTTAAAGCATACTGTACAAGAGTGGGAAGTGGACCTTTCCCAACAGAACAAGATAACGAAACAGGTGAAATGCTCAGAACCAAAGGAAATGAATATGGCTCAACAACTGGCCGCCCAAGAAGATGCGGTTGGCTCGATTTACCTGCCTTACAATATGCTACCACTATTAATGCTGTTGATGCTTTATTTATGATGAAAGTCGATGCACTTGACAATCTCGAACAAATACCTGTTTGTTCAGCTTATGCTATTAATGATGAAATTATAGAATATTTACCTTTTAACCTCGAAAATCTTGAATTAAAACCTGTTTATACAAATTTTAAGGGCTGGAATAATTTTAATAATCAGTACCATCTTCCCGAAGAATTTGTAAATTATATTAAATATATCGAAAAAAAAACCAATACTCCTATCTCTCTTGTATCAATGGGAGCTGATAGATCTAAAACTATTGTATTATATGATTTTATGAAATGATTTTTGTAAATTTGATGCCTGTAAAATTTAATAAATATGAAAAAATTTTTATTTCTTGTAACTTTTTTTATGTCAGTCCAACTTTGTGCCCAACAGATTAATGTAAACAATGTTCCTGATGAGGTTATTCTCGAATTTGACAGGCGTTTCCCTGATGCAATTGTTTTTTACTGGTACAATACAGGTAAAAATATACTTGTCAGTTTTGTTAATAAAGGAGAAAATGCAAAAGCCGTCTTCGAGGAAAATGGAAAGTGGATTAACACATTTACTTATGTAAATAAAACAGAAATCCCCGAAGCCGCTTTTAAATATTATGAAAAAAATTACAAATACAAAGGCTATGTATTATCAAGCTATGGATTTTCACAAGTTGCACAAGGTATATCTGCTTACCAGCTCAATTTATCTACAACAGCTCAAAAAGGGAAAATTACAGAATTATATTTCAATATAGATGGTGAATTCATTGGCAGCAATTGTGTAGACGAATTAAATGTTTCTACAAGTAAATCACCTATTAATGGAGTTGTAACTTATAAAAATATTGAAGTTCCTTCTATACCTGAAAAAATTATTGACAATATTAAGGCTAATTACAGAGATTTTAAAATTAAACAGGCAGCCTCAATCATTGAAGGCAATTATATAGGAGGATATTATATAGTTATACGTCGACAAGGAAAAACGAAAAGTGTTGAACTCTTCTATGATAAATTTGGATCCCTCGTTGATAAAATAGAACCAGAACAGGCTATTGAAGGAATGAATACCTCCGATAATAAACCTGCTGAATTTAATCCTAAAAATTATGGAATTTCACAAACAGTAAAAGTAAAAGAATTACCTACCCTTGTAATTGATTATATTAAACTGAATTATTACAATTACGATATTGTTTATTCAGCCCAACTGTCTCAAGAAGGTTTACAGGAAGTTTATCATATTAAAATAAAAAAACAAGGTGATAAAAAAAATATTACTGAACTATATTTTGATTTATATGGTAATTTATTATTAAAAATAGAACCCGTAGATAAAGACAATTTTTTATATAATGAATCACAAGATAATAACGTCAAAGAAAAAAATCAAGAAATTCAATCTGCTTCTAAAACCGAAATAAGTGCCAAAGAACTGCCTACATCTATTACTGCTTTTTTACGAAATAATTATCGCGACGCTTATATCAAAAAAATTTTATTTATAAATAATGAAGAAATGAAACAGGTTTATTTTGTTGAACTTAAAAGACAAGCCGACAACCCAATTGAACTTTATTTCGATTTTTATGGCAATCTTATCAGTAATAATGACCCTGTTTGGAAACAAAAACAGGAAGAATTGGCTTTACTTAAAGAAAATATGTCCCCAAAATTGACAATTAATGATATACCCGAAATTGTTGTGAAAAATTTTAATAAAAAATATCCAAAATCTACTGATGTTGAATGGGATAAAGAAGATGATAACTTCCTCGCAAAATTTACTCTTAATGATCAAAAAGCAAAGGCTTCTTTTACACCCAACGGACAATGGATTTATTCCGCTATGCCTTATGATAAGGATAGACTCTCAAATATTATCAAAACTTATATTGATAAAAATTATGGAGGCTATAAAATTGATTATGCTATGCAGGTGCAAAGAGCTGATAAAAAAAATTATTACTCCGTTGTACTTGTACGAAAAATTAAGGGAGGCAAGGAATATTTAGGACTGAAATTTAATAACTCTGGAAAATTTCTTGAAGTTGACGACAAAGTTAATCCTGAAACAGGAGAACAATAAATTAATACCCGTTGATTCACAAGATATAATTTCATAAGCTCTATTTTTAAAAATTGTTGTAATTATGCACAATGCATTAAGTTCATAAAGTTATAAAGTTCATAAAGTTATATTGGTGTTATGAAGATAGAGAGGTTTGAGAATATTATTTCGCAGCGGTGATTTTTCTTTTCGTACTTTTCTTTGTATGGTAGACAAAGAAAAGTGCATAAATTTTTTGATAAAATAATTAATTTAGTAGATAAGTTGATTAAATATATAGATAAAATTTAATTATAATAAAATTTATCAACTTTTCGGAGTGGTTTCATACATTAATATATAACAAATTTTGAGTATAATAATTTTTTACAATTATAACACAAATGCCATAATGTGTTTTTGAACCCGACTGTTTTTGATTTTTCTATAATATTTTTTTGTAATTAAATCATAAATTTATACATAATTAGTGTCTGTTCATAAAGTCAAGAGTTTGTTTCAGAATGTTCGAGTTCGAGGTTTCGATAGCCTGAAAATCGGAAGTATACTAAAGTACATAACTGATTTGAAGGCTGAGAATAACGATGAAATCGGACATTATGGACAAACTATAATAACTATATCTTATACAAGTTTTTCTTTAATATATATATATAACTATTTTTTATGTGTAAATCTCAATTAAAATTTTCCTGTAAAATACTATTTGTTTTTTTTGTTCTTTTATTTACATTAATAATTAATGTTTATTCTCAAAAAACAAGTCTTATTTATATTGAAAGCGCTAATTCCCTTGAATACGACGTTAATATAGGCCAAAATGTAAATAGATTTATAGGCAATGTTGTATTCCGTCATGAAAATATTTATCTATACTGCGACAGTGCTTATTTATATACCGATATAAATAGTGTTGATGCTTTTGGAAATGTTAGAATTAAAGCTAATGATACATCAAATATTTATGGAGATATACTTAAATATAACGGCAATACTTATATGGCACAAATTTCAAATAATGTTAAAATGATAGATAATCAAATAACTTTAACAAGCGAAACCCTCACTTATGACGTTAAAAATAAAATAGCCTCCTATCCTTCACATGCTGATATTGTTGATTTAAATAATAATCTGTCAAGTGAAAAAGGATTCTATTATTCCGACCTGAAACAATTTTATTTTTATGACAATGTGGTACTTGTAAATCCTGACTATACTATTTATACCGACACCCTGATATATAATACAATTACAGAGATAGCATATTTTAATGGACCTACAACTATTATCAGCAATGAAAATACTATATATTGCGAAAAAGGTATGTATAATACCTCTACCAATGAAGCATTTCTTGTTAAAAATGCATCATTAAACAATAACAAACAGAAATTACGGGCTGATAGCATTTATTACGACAGAAACAACAGTATTGGGATGGGATATAACAATGTAAGCATATACGATTCATCCCAAAATATTATTGTTAATGGAAATTATGCTGAATTCTATGAAAAACAGGGAAATTCAATAATTACAGACAGTGCAGAATTATTGTTATTTGATAAAAAAGACACTCTGTGGCTTCATGCTGATACATTGCTGCTTTATTTTGATGACAGTACGCGCCAGGGCAAATTATTGAAAGCTTTTTATAAAACTAAATTTTTTAGAAAAGATTTTCAAGGTATGTGCGATTCATTAATATATAATTTTAATGATTCAACAATTGCTTTATACAAAAACCCTGTTTTATGGACTGATGAAAACCAGCTTACAGCTGATAAAATTATTATATGGTTCCAGAACGGACAGGTCGATTCACTGTTAATGAGCCAATCGGCATTTATTATATCAGAAGATGGCATAGATAAATATAATCAAGTTAAAGGTAAAACTATGAAAGGATATTTTAAAAAAGGGGAATTAGATAATATTTACGTTGAGCAAAACGCAGAAACAGTTTATTATGTGCGTGATGATACAAATGCCCTTATAGGTGTAAATGTGGCTTCTGCATTAAATATGATGATATATCTTAAAGACAGTAAAGTTAACCGTATCACTTTTATTAAAAATGTTACAGGAAAAATGTATCCTGAAAAGGATTTACCCGAAGATGAAAAAAAACTGAAAAATTTCTTCTGGTATGAAGATAGAAGACCTTTCTTTAAAGAAGATATTTTTATATGGTAATAAATATTTTATTAAGACAAAATTAATATTAAATAACAAATTATTTAGATAAATTATTCAATTTTAACAATATTTTCCTATAGTAATTACCTTCTGTATTTATTTCAAGTATATATGTTCCCTGTGGAATCATAGAAATATCGATTGTATTATTTTTTCTTTCAAACTTTCCTTTAATAATTTCTGTTCCATTGATATTTAAAATTCTATATGAAACCATATCGGAACTTGCTCTATCTACTTCAATATTAATTACATCATAAGCTGGATTTGGAAATATTTTTATATCATTATAAAGACATTCATAAGCATTAGTATTTATTATACCAACAACAATTGTATCATAAGCAAAACAGCCATTTAAATTAACTTCAACGATCACTGTATCAGGCTGTTGCGAAAAATTGATTTGTTGAGTTGTTTCACCTGTTGACCATGAAAAAATTGCATCTGGATTTCCAGCATCAAGCAAAATACTGCAACCAGCACATATTGCTGTATCTGAACCCAGAAAAACTTCTGGTAATGGCTTATTTTCAATTATTTTAAATACAGTATCGGTACATACTCCATTAAATACTATAAGTGTAATGGTATCTTTTTGTGGTTTAGTAAATACAAAACCAGGTTCCATTAAAGATGAATAATAAATATTGTTAATATACCAAACTGAAGAATCAGCATTTGCCGATAAATTTATAATGCTAATATCTTCATTTACACAGGGAGAAAAGGGATGATATTCAAAATCAGCAACAGTTGAAGAACAATCCACTAGCTTGAGTTCCAATGTCCATGCATCATTAAACCCTTGATTATGACTTATTTCACCAGAAGTTGAATTTGAAAATCCTGTTACAAGCCACGCAGAGTCAGATACAGGATAAATGAACTCACCTCTGTCATTTAAGGGACCACCAGCACACCTCCTTGTTAAAATATTTCCATCTTGATTGATAATTAAAATCCAATAATCAAAATTCCCTTTATTGCCATACACATCACCATCATTTGAATTTGTTAATCCACAGATGGCAATAGTGTTATTATATCCAGAAAATATATTTGAAAAATAATCGCCTTGTGTACCTCCATAAGTTTTTGACCATAAAATATTACCATCTGCATCAGTTTTAATAATCCATCCGTCATCAATACCCTTGTTTGATATTATATCACCATCGTTTGAACTGGTATATCCTGCAAAAAAGAAATTACCTGCAACTTCACATGCTGAACTAAAAATGTCAACATTCGTTCCACCATAGCAATAAGACCAGAGCATATTTCCTGATGAATCGGTCTTGTATATCCAGCCATCATCAAAGCCAGCACCGTGCAAACCACTCACATCACCATCTGTTGAAAAAGTATGACCTGCAACAATATAATTTGTATCAGAAGTTATTAAAACACAATGTGTATCTTCATCAGATGAACCACCAAAAGTTTTTTCCCATATTATATTCCCCGTATTTGACAACCTTACCAGCCAGCTATCGCCTGCACCTTTGTTCCATGAAATATCACCATCAGCAGATTCAGTGCTCGCAGTCATAATATATCCACCATTGGGATGTTCTTTCACATCAACTGCATGCAAACCGTCATTATCAGAACCTCCATATAATCTTTGCCATTCAATATTCCCATATTCATCAATCTTAATTAGCAAAATATCATAACCTCCTTTAAAACCAGGCAAATCATTAGATACAGTATAAGCTTCAATAATAGCACCTCCATCTTTTGTTGATAATAAACCATGAATAAAATCATTGCCAGACCCCCCATAATTTTTCTGCCATTTTATATTCCCAAAACTATCGATACGCATCACAAAAACATCCATACCACCATATACACCACTTATATCGCCATCGCTTGAATTTGTATAACCCCCTAAATAAAAATCACCGTCAGGAGCTTTACTTATAGCTTTGCCAAAATCACTTCCCGAACCTCCATAACCTTTTTCCCATAATATGACTGTTTGAGAAAATACATTGATTGATATGAAACATACCAAAATAAAAATAACCCCAATTGAATTAAAAAACAATAATCCTTTTGAAAATATATTTTTCATAACTGCTAAAAATTTACAAGATAATAAATATTTGATAATTGATTACATTTAATAATCTACTCCGAAAAGTTGATAAATTTTATTATAATTAATTTTATCTATTAAATTAATTAATTTATTTATAAAAAATAATTATGCCCTTTTCTTTTTATAGTTGATAAGTTATTTCGTCTAAAATTAGAAAAATAATTAGATATATCTATATTTAGTGCAAGATAATAAATGAGAAATAACCTGTCCATAATTTTAATTTTAGCCGTTTGATGAATTATAAAATTTTTTGTACCTTTATAAAAAATAAAAAGGTACGGTTATACACCCCAAAGGTATGGATAATCTTACTTTTGGTACGGTTATAAAGGAGTTATAGGTAATTACCCTTTTTGAAAATTTTTATAATTTTGACATTTTAAAAATTGAATCCACTCTGAAAACTCATTTTTATCTTGAATTATTTTTTTTTGATAAAATAAATTAATTAATTTATAGACTTTTTGGAGTGGGTTCAAAATTAAAATATATGTATAGTGAAAAATCACTTTTAAAAGCAATCTCTGAATCTTTTCAGAAATATATTAAGCATGGTGCAAGAAGCACAGAAAAACTCAAACCAATACATAATTATATAGCCGATACCCTTAAAAATATTTGGGGAACAAATTTTACTGTTTATTATATGGGAAATGATAGTAAAGAGATGACTGTTAGAGGAAAATATTATGATAAAGACATTGATATTACAATAACAAAAGATGATAAACCCGTTATGTGCTTAGGGATAAAATTTGTAACATCAAACTACAAGCAAAATGCAAATAACTATTTTGAAAATATGATGGGTGAAACAGCAAATATACAAGCACGAAAAGATTTGCCATATTTTCAATTGATTATCTTACGACATCAAACACCTTATTATAAAAAAACAACACAAAAAAGCGGGAGCAAAGAACCGACAAAAATAGAAATCATTGACGAACATGATTTGCAAAAGTATATCAACCTTGCTTATGATACGCCACAAGCCCATAAACCGTATGCAATGGGTATTTTAATGATAAATATAGACGAAAATACTTACAAGGTAAAAGCATTAGAAACAAAAGATGTATTTGATAAAGATTTTGCAAAATTAATGGATAGTAAACTCTCGGTAAAAAATTTATTTAGTGAAATTGACAACTACAAAAAATATTTCTTAACAAAAAGATAATTATGGCTTCTTTAACAAAAATATATGATTCGCAAAAACTTTTTGGACAAGTTTATACTCCAAATTTTATTGTTAATAAAATATTAGATGATATTGGTTTTGACTCAGAACAGATATTGGGTAAACGGATATTAGACCCAGCTTGTGGCGATGGTAGATTTTTGGAAGAAGTTGTTAAAAGAATTATTAAAAATTCACCAATTGAAAATCTAAAAGAAAATTTGCAAAATGTTTATGGTTGGGACATTGACAAAGAAGCAATAAAATTATGTATTGAAAACTTGAATGCCTTAATAAATTCATTTGGAATTAACATTCAATGGAACATTCATCAAAATAATTCAATTAAGGAAATTGAGACCACTCAAAACAATCTATTCTTTACTGAAACTGAAAATAATAAATTTGATTTCATTATAGGCAATCCGCCTTACATTCGCATACAACATTTAGACGAAGCACAAAGAAAATACATTCAGAAACGTTACAAATTTTGTCAAAGCGGTTCAACAGATATTTATATTGCTTTTTTTGAGTTATGTTATCATTTATTAAACGAAAACGGCGTATGCAGTTTAATTACACCGAACACTTATTTTTATACAGAGACAGCAAAAATAATGAGAGATAATTTTTCTAAATTGGGAATTATCAAACAAATTACAAACTACGGTGTAATCCAACTTTTTGATAACGCCACAACATATAGTTCCATCCTGACTTTTGATAAAAAAAAACATAATACTTTTTTGTATCAGCAAGCAACAGAAAAGGAAAAATTTTTAAGCAGGGAAATTTCTACTAAAGAAATACAAGGTCAAAAAATTTGGCAACTTTCGGTTGTAAAAAACAATAAATCCAAAGGTGTTAAACTTAAAGATATTTGTAGAATCCATGTTGGTATAACTACTCTTTGTGACAAAGCATACATTTTTCCAATTCAACAAATTGATGAGAAATATGTATTTGCATTTTCAAAATTAAAAGGCAAAATAAAAATTGAAAAAGATATTTTGAAGCCAATAATTAAAGGTTCAACTTTAAAAAATAGTAATGAATCAATCAAAGAATATATTTTATTCCCTTATATAAAAGTTTATAACAAACACCAAATCATCCCAGAGGAAAAATTAAAAATAGATTTCCCTTTATCATATATGTATTTGCTATCAATAAAAGAAGAATTGGCAAAAAGAGATAATGGAAATCCTATAATGCCTTGGTATGCATTTGGTCGCACACAAAGTTTAGACACGAGTTTTGGTAAAAAAATCATTTTTTCACCAATGAACATTAAACCGAATTTTATCCTTTATGAAAATGAAGAATGTACTTTTTATTCGGGTTATTGCATAAAATACGATGGCGATTACTATAAACTTCTAAAACAGCTCAATTCCGAAGTAATGGAAAAATTTATAAGTATTTCAAGTCGTGATTTTAGAGGAGGATGGAAAGCATATAACAAAAAAGTAATTGAGGATTTTATTATAAACACTGACGAATTATAAAAAATAAGGGCAACTGTCTGTAACAGGCATTTGCTGTCAGTGGCGGAACTGTAGCTTGTAAGACAAGAAGTAATAATATAAACTGCGGTGCTTTGTGGAAACGACAGTGCTAAACAACGCCATCGAACAGTAAGCACCCGAACCTATGGAGAGCCATACGCTTCGCTTAACGGTTTTTTCGTTAAAACTTCTCTATAAAAAATTGGATTAAAAAATAAATTAGATTACCTTTGTATATCAAACGAGAAAATATGCCGAACAATATTAAAAGACAGATGGAAATGGTATAAAGAACGATATTTGAAAAATAAAAAAAACATTAAGTTATGACAAATAAAGAAACTGTTGAAAGGAATATATAACCATTGATTTTGTAGGATTTTTGATAGATAATCCGAATACGGCAGAAAATTTACCCTGTAAGTTTAAATTAGAATTTATTTAAAAAGACTTTCCAAATGTGAAAAAAAAGTTATTTTGTCTAAAATTAGAAAAATAATTAGATATATCTATATTTAGTGCAAGATAATAAATGAGAAATAACCTGTCTATAATTTTAATAATATTTATTATTTTTGTTTCACAAAAATACATAATTTTGTATTTAAGAAGAAACAGGAAAGGAGTTCTTTGATCCCGTAATATGTGGATTTGATTCACATTGGGACAAGTTGAGCTCCTTCCTTTTTTTATTTTGTTTCCTTGAGATTGGTGAAGATGGGTCAAAAGGCTGGTATCTACAGGCTTTGATAGCATTAGCACATTCTCGTCCTCGTTTGTAACGAGGATGAGAGATTGCAAAGTTTTTTAAAGGTTTGTATAAATTTTATTATTGCAAGTAGTTAACTTTATTGTTAATATTAACTATTTGATAATTGATTACATTTAATAATCTACTCCGAAAAGTCTATAAATTTAATTTCAACAATTTTGAAATTAAATTTTATCTATATTTTTAATTAATTTATCTATTAAATTAATTAATTTATTCTATCAAAAAATAATTCGAAATAAAAATGATTTTTCGGAGTAGATTCAACTATTAGACGTAAATATTTTGAGCAAAAAAAATTATTCTTTTGATTTTTAAATAAATTAAATTGTTTTGCAACCTCTAAGTGGTAAACTTGGGATTATATATCTCTTCTGTCTGGGGAGTTGTCATTTAAATCATCGAAATTAATATCGGAATATTCGTTTCCACTGTCAATATTTTCATTTTTTGGGGGAAATTTCCCGGAACGAATATATCCAATAACTTCATTTAGTCCATCAGTAAATTTGTCAAAATCCTCCTTATATAAAAACACTTTATGTTTTTCATAAAAGAATTTTCCCTGTTCTGCATCAAACCTTCGTTTACTTTCGGTAATTGTAAGATAATAATCATCACTTCTTGTACTCTTTACATCCAAGAAATAAGTCCTTTTGCCTGCTCTTATCGAACGCGAGTAGATTTCTTGTCTTCCATTATTTTCTGAATCTTCCATAATTTTTAATGATATTATTATTATTAATTTTAACCTGCAAATGTAATAAAAATTTGTTTAATGATAATATTATTTATTTAGCAGGTTATTTCTTTTTTTTTAGATAAAAATATTAATTTTTTTGGGGAACATTATCAAACAAAATCTGTAAAAATTAATTTCATAATAAATAAGCGTTATACATTAACAAAGTTTGAATTATTTCAACATACATAGTTATTCGCTTGTTCAGGGTAAAAAGTGGAATGGCTGTCAACAGTAAATGATGGGTATTTTTTAAGTAATTCGACGATTTGAAAATAACATATCAACAAATTCAATAGGATTTTAAGGCATGGTATGTCAGGTGCAATGTATATAATCAGTAATAGTAATAGAGACAGAACTGTATAAATGATATGATGAAGTAGATAAAAGTAATTTAACAGAGTGCCAATCAGTTGTTAATATGGTAAACATCATAAAGAAAAAGCAATCACTTATTTTGCAGAATAGACAACCAATGTTAAAACAAAAAGAATGAATGAAGGGGTTATCTTAAAAAATTATGGCATTAAAGACAAAGATTTTATATTAATGAATGTTTTTGGCAGCTTTAAAAGTAATTAGAGTTTGTCCATAATGTCCGATTTCATCGTTATTCTCAGCCTTCAAATCGGTCATGTACTTTAGTACACTCCCGATTTTCAGGCTATCGAAACCTCGAACTCGAACATTCTGAAACAAACTATTGACTTTATGGACAGACACTAATTAGCTACTGATTTTATTATATCACAATATTAATAATTTTTTTCTGTACTATAATAATTTTTTTCAACTGTTTACCATTAAGCCATTTTTGAGTTTCTTTTGCGTTAAGCACAGCATTTTCTATTTCTTTAACCGACATATTTGCTGGTAATTCCAGTTTAAATTTCATTTTTCCATTAAAAGACACAGGATAAACAATGTTGTTGTTTTCTATATATTTTTCTTCAAAAGAGGGGAAAGTTGCGTTAAAAATACTCTCCTTATAGCCAAGTTTTTCCCATAATTCTTCGGCTATATGAGGCATATAAGGTGAAATAATTATTGCGAGTTGTGTCAATATGGTTTTATTGTTGCATTTAATATCTGTTAATTCATTAACACAAATCATCAAGTTACTGACTACTGTATTCAATGAAAAACGTTCAATATCTTCTGTTACACGTTTTATTGTTTTGTTTATGATGCGAAGTTCTTCTTCGGTAGGGGTACTATTGGAAACATTAAAGTTATTGTCATTATTATGATAGAGGCGCCATAATTTTTTTATAAATCTAAAAACTCCTTCAATACCTTTTGTATCCCATGGTTTAGAAAGTTCAACAGGTCCCAGAAACATTTCATAACATCTTAAAGTATCGGCACCATATTTTTCAATAAGTTCATCGGGATTTATAACATTAAAAAGGGATTTGGACATTTTTTCTATGGCACTGCCACAGATATATTTACCATCTTCAAGAATAAATTCTGCATCAGCAAAATCAGGTCGCCATTTTTTAAACTTTTCTATATCCAGAATATCATTGCAAGCAAGGTTTATATCAATGTTAAGTGGTATGGTATCGTAATTATCTTTGATGTTTAAGGAAACAAATTTATTTTCACCTTTTATTCTATAAACTATGCAGGAACGGCCCTGAATCATCCCCTGGTTAATAAGTTTTTTAAAAGGTTCATCCATACAGGCATAGCCAAGGTCAAATAAAAACTTATTCCAGAAACGTGAGTAAATAAGATGTCCTGTGGCGTGTTCGGCTCCACCAATATATAAGTCAACATTTTGCCAGTATGTATTGGTTTCTTTGGAAAAATATTCTTTATCATTATGTGGGTCCATATATCTAAGATAATAACCACTTGAACCTGCGAAACCGGGCATTGTACTGGATTCATAGGGATAACCTTCGGCTGTATGCCAATTTTTTGCTCTGCATAGAGGAGGTTCACCATTTTCTGTTGGTAAAAATGAATCAACTTCAGGTAATTTTAAAGGTAATTCAGATTCGGCAATAGTATAAGGTATTCCATTTTTATAATAAATGGGGAAGGGCTCACCCCAATAACGTTGGCGGCTAAAAATAGCATCGCGTAAACGATAATTCACTTTTCCATAGCCGATGCCTTTTGTTTCTATTTGTTTTATAGCTTCGTCAATAGCTTCTTTAACATTCATACCATTAAGGAAATCAGAATTAATCATTATTCCCTCTTTTGCATCATAACTTGAAAGTGAAATATCACCACCACTGACTACTTCTATTATTGGCAGATTAAAATGTTTTGCAAAAGCGTAATCTCTACTGTCATGAGCTGGAACAGCCATAATAGCACCTGTTCCATAAGTTGCAAGAACGTAATCAGCTATCCATATAGGTATTTCTGCTCCTGTGAAAGGGTTTATTGCATAAGAACCAGTAAAAACACCACTTGTTTTTGAAATATGAGCCATTCTTTCACGTTCAGAACGATTTTTGGAAATATGTACATATTCTGATACTTTTGTTTTGTACTCGGGTTTTGTAAGTTTCTCAACAAGAGCATGTTCGGGAGCTATGACCATAAAGGTAGAGCCGAACACGGTGTCTGGTCTTGTAGTAAAAACTTCAATGGTGATGTCTGAATTTTTAATTGCAAAATTAATTGTTGCACCTTCGGAGCGTCCAATCCAGTTTCGTTGCATTTCTTTGAGAGAGTCAGGCCAATCAAGTGCATCAAGCCCATTTAGTAATCTCTCGGCATAGGCAGTAATTCTTAAAAGCCATTGTTTCATCAGTTTACGTTCAACGGGGTGATTTCCTCTTACAGAAAAGCCTTCACGTACCTCATCATTGGCAAGCACTGTTCCTAATGCAGGGCACCAGTTGACCATGGTATTGGCAAGGTAAGCCAGACGGTAATTCATAAGTATTTCTTGTTGCTGTTGGAATTCCATTGAAAGCCATTCACTGTCAGAAAATTTTAAATCTTTTGTACAGGCAGCATTAATATTTAAAGAGCCTGATTTTTCAAATTCTTTTATCAAAGTTTCAATACGTTCAGCTTTATCAGTTTTATAGTTATACCAGGAATGAAACATTTGAATAAAAGTCCATTGTGTCCACTTATAATAAAGGGGGTCTGAAGTAATGACCTCTCTACTCCAATCGTAAGATAAACCTATTGATTTGAGTTGTTGCTTATATCTTTTAATATTTTTTTGAGTAGTAATTGCAGGGTGTTGTCCTGTTTGAATAGCGTATTGTTCAGCAGGTAAACCAAAAGCATCAAATCCCATAGGGTGAAGCACATTGAATCCTTTTAATTTTTTATATCGAGAAAAAATGTCAGAAGCAATGTAGCCTAATGGGTGTCCAACATGCAATCCTGCACCAGATGGATAAGGGAACATATCCAGTACATAATATTTAGGTCGACATTTGCAAATATCTACTTTATAAATTTCATTGTCATCCCAATATTGCTGCCATTTCTTTTCTATCTCTTGAAAATTGTAAGCCATGTTTCTATTAATGATTTAATTTGCGAAGTTATAATAAAATACAGTAAGAAATAGAGTTATAATCTTATATTATACACATTATGTCAGTCAAAAGTAATCATAATTTTAGAATTCTCAACCTCAAGAAAAATCGGATGGTATCAATTTATATAAAATGCACAAATTAGTACTTAAAAAATAATTCAAAATAAAAATGACTTTTCAGAGTAGATTTTTTAAATTTTATGGGGGCAGGAGTGCTGAAATTACAGGGATTTTTATAAGAGAAATGCCAAACCTGCACCAAACAATATCATTAAGAATTTATATAAATTGAAACGGTGCTGTTCGTCGGTTTCAAAGAGAATAGTAGTTGAGATATGCAGGAATATACCTACTACTATTGCCAGTGCTGTTTTGAAAATCATATCGCTTTCTGCTACAAAAGAATCACCAGTAAAATTAGCAAATAACACTCCGACTGGACCTGAAAGAGCAAATATTGTCAAAAGAATTATACTTTTAGATTTACTGTATTTTGATTGAAGCAGAAGGCTCATTAAAACAATGGATATTGGTAAATTATGTATGACTATTCCTGTAAGCATAGTTTTTTTTATTTCAGGCTGGTCAAAAATATTAGCTAATGGCATGCCTTCGAGAAATGAATGTATGCAAATACCTATCATAACGGCAACAGGGGAAACAGATTTATGAAGATGTCTATTCTTTTCACAATCAGTATGTTGATGACCATGCTCAATACCTTTTGTAAGAAAATCAAGAAGTAATTGAATAAAGAAACCTAATAATACAAACAGTCCCAGATTTAAATCAGAGCCGCCTTCAAAAATTTCTGGGATAATATGCAAAAAAACCATCGAAAGCAAATATGCTCCACTAAAAGCGGTCAGTAATTTTAAGGGTTTTTCACCTATACGGAACGCCAGAATGCTTAATCCTCCTATAATAACAGAGCCAAAAAGCCCTATAAATACAAGTAAATCCATAATTGCCGATTAATTATTTAACAAAAATCACTTTCTTAAATCTGTATATAAAAAATGAGTCCACTCTAAAAAGTCTATAAATCAAATTCTAATTAAATTATCTATATTTTTAATCAATTCATCTATGAAATTGATTAATTTATTTTATTAAAAAATAATTCAAAATAAAAATGAATTTTCAAAGGGAGGGCTCAACGTTTTATTTATTAACACTAATCATTAAAAATCAACTTACAAAATTATTCTCCTTTCGAAATCAACAAATTATTTTCTTCTGCAAATTCAATTTGACATTTTTTAAGAATATTAATAGCATCTTCTATTTTTTTATCCGTTTGTTTATTGATTTTTAAAATTTTTAAATTAATTTCATTTGAAATTAATTTATTGTTTTGTTTATAAAGATTAATGATTTCTGTAAATTCATTTTCAAAAATTTCTGTATATATTTCAAACAAATGTAATGCGGCGTTTTTATATTTAGAAGATCCTTTATAATTTTCAAGGTTTTTAATATTTTCAATGCATTTTGTCAATTTCGATATTCCTTCTTCTTTTATTTGTTCCAACTGTTTATAGTTTTGATTTTCTATTGCTGCTTTAAATTTGTAAACACTTTCAGTGGCTGTAATTTCTTCATTCGAGATAACATTATTGTATTCATAAGCACTTTTTCCTGATGATGTACACGAAGCTGTAAAAATAATAATTATAAAAATAATAGGATAAAAACAATAATAAATCTTCATATTTTATATATTTTTTAGATTAGGTTAAATTTTATACCAACCAATAAAATTAATTTAAAATTTTATATTGTTAAATACAATTTAAGCAAACTTATTACAATACTTATTATAAATATTTTTGATTAGTAATTCACTTTATAATAACCAAAAAAATCTTCAAGTATTTTATTAAAGCTGTCAATTTCCCTTTCCAGTTTTACATTGATGCTATCCGAAAGTTCCTGAAAACGAGTGTCATCTTCAATTGTATATATTTCGGGAGATATTTTAATGATGTCAATAATTTTTTGATAATCATTTAAAGCGGTGTTTTTATATGTTTGTGTTAACTCAAAAGCCTTGTTTTTTAACTGTTTATCATTATCAAAATCTGGCAATTTTTTAAGTGCAATTTGAGCAGAATCAATAGATTTTAAAAAAGCATTATATATTTTGTCCATATTGTTAATATATCTGTCTATATTTATAGTTACATTAGAATCTGGAATATATTTTTGTGCAAAATATTGTTTTGATTGCAATTCTCTAATTGCAGTAATTGTGCCTATAAGTGTATCTTCATATTTAAAAATTTCAGATGTGCAATTATAAATTTTTTTATAGTAATTATCAGCTTTTGATGATTTGTTGCTGCATGATGAAACACAGAACGCATAACAAAACAATGCCACAATAAAAATATGTAACTTTAAAAATTTCAAAATAAATAGTATTTTTGTCTTACACTAAAAAAACAGTAAAATTGACAAGTTTTGTCTTTGTCAAAATTACAAAAAAATAATGTGTTATTATTTATCGTTATCGAAGTAATTTTATATAAAATTTGTTTATGACCAAAGAGTTTCCTTTTTTGATAAACAAGATTGATGAATTTATCAGAAAATATTATAAAAACCAACTGATTAGAGGGTGTTTGTTGGCATTGGGGACACTTGCAATATTTTTTATTATTGTTAATTTATTTGAATATTTCGGTAATTTCAATGTTACTGTAAGAACCATATTATTTTACGTATATATCATTATAAACCTGTTTATACTTTACTATCTGATTTTTATTCCATTATCAAAATTATACAAGATGGGGAAAATTATTTCTTATGAAGAAGCCGCCTTAATTATTGGGCAGTATTTTCCCGAAATAAAAGATAAATTGCTTAATACTCTTCAATTACAGAAAATGGGACAGGATAGTGCATATAGCAATGAGATACTTAATGCAAGCATTGACCAGAAGATAAAAGAGTTAAAACCAATATCTTTTACAAAAGCAATTGATTTAAGTCAAAATAAAAAATATCTGAAATACGTCCTGCCGCCATTATTGATTATTATGATAATATTATTTACTTCTCCAGGTGTTATAACTGAGCCGACCGAAAGGATTATACATCATAATACCTATTATGCAAAAACTCCCCCGTATTATTTTAAAATATTAAATTCGGAGTTAAAAGCATCTCAACAGGAAGACTTTCAACTTAATGTAAAAATTGAAGGTAATGAAGCTCCAGCCAATGTTTATATTTTGACAAATAACAGTAGATTTAAACTGCAAAGACAAGATGCTGTTAATTTCACTTATACATTTAAAAATCTTCAAAAAAATGTAAGATTTCGACTTAGTGGTGAGGATGTTACATCAGATGAGTATGAACTGAAAGTATTACCACGCCCCATAGTACTTGATTTTACAGTTGAACTGGATTATCCTGCATATACAGGGAAAAAAGATGAAATACTTAAAAATACAGGTGACCATATAGTACCGGAAGGCACAAGAATCTCGTGGAATATTTTTACAAAAGATACGCGTGAACTTATGTTTCGACTGGGTAATAAGGAAAATTTTTTGAAAGCAGATAAAAATAATGTATTTAAATATAATAATGTATTCCTTTCTACTAATACTTATGTTATAAGAACATTTAATGAATATATGAAAAGTAAGGATTCACTGGTATATTCAATAAAAGTTATTCCTGATGCGTATCCCAGTATCCAGATTCAAGAATTTAAAGATTCTATACTTGAAAATAGAAAATTTTTTAAGTGTTTTATAAAAGATGATTACGGTTTTACCAAAATGAACTTTAACTACAGTTTTATTAATAAAGAAACGGCTGAAAATTTAAAAGAAAAAATTATAAGTTTGCCAATACCAGTTAACAAAAATACCAATCTACAGGAATTATATTATTTTTTTGATATGGCTGAAATTCAAATGCAAGCTGGTGATGAAATTGAATATTATTTTGAAATATGGGATAATGATGGAATTAATGGCAGCAAATCTACACGTTCTCAGAAAATGATTTTTAAAGCTCCTACCATCGAGGAATTACAGGAAAAATCGGAAAATGCAAATAAACAAATTAAAACCGACATTACTCAAATTATGCTTGATGCCAGAAAATTACAACAGGATATTGAAAATTTTGAAAAAAAATTAACCGAAAAACGTCAAATATCCTGGCAGGAACAACAGGAAATGCAAAATTTGATTGATGCTCAAAAGCAATTACAATTGCAATTTGAACAATTACAACTTCAAAATAAACAAAATAACTTACTTCAGCAACAATTTAACCCTGTTGATGAAGAAATTCTTAGAAAACAACAGGAACTTGAAAAACTTTTTGATGATATTCTAACTCCTGAAATGAAAGAAATTATTAAACAAATGCAGGATATGCTCGAAAAAGCCAACAAGGATAAAATGCAGGAGATGCTTCAAAATATGAAACTGACAAATGAAGATATTAACAAGGAACTTGACAGGAGTCTGGAACTTTTTAAACAACTTGAGTTCGAAAAAAAAATGCAAGAAACCATTGATAAATTAGACAAACTCGCAGAGAAACAAAAAAAATTAGCCGAAGAAACCGAAAAAGAGAATAAAACATCAGAAGAGTTGAAAAAAGAACAGGATAATCTGAACAATGAATTTGAAAAACTTCAAAATGACATTAAAGATCTGGAAGAAAAAAATAAGGAACTTGAAAATCCAAATAAATTGGAAAATACAATAGATGAACAACAAAAAATTAAAAATGAAATGTTAAATAGTTCCGGGTCATTAAGTAAAGGAAAAAATAAACAGGCATCACAGTCTCAAAAAAATGCAGCGTCTAAAATGGAAGAGTTATCAGAAAAATTTCAAAATATGCAGGCTGCAATGGAAGAAGAACAGCTGGGAGAAGATGTTAGAAGTTTGAGAAGTATTCTTGAAAACCTTGTAAGAGTTTCATTTCAACAGGAAGATTTGATGCAACGTTTCAGTACAATTAAACTTAATAATCCTGATTATGTTAAACTTGGGCAGGAACAAAAAAATCTAAAGACTTCCTTACAAATGATTGAAGATTCTTTATTTGCATTAAGTAAAAGACAAACTGCGATAGAATCTTTTGTAAACCGAGAAATCAATCAGATAAATCAAAATGCTGATAAAGTATTAACATATATACATGACCGCAACATTCCTAAAGTTACATCTGGTCAGCAATATATTATGACTTCTGTTAATAATCTTGCTTTATTGCTTTCAGAAACCTTGCAAAATATGCAACAACAGCTTGCACAATCTTCGGCGAGTAAATCAGGCAAAAGC
>JAKIYJ010000117.1 GCA_022708585.1 Bacteroidota bacterium | reverse complement strand
TATGATGTATTTTAACAGGGCTATTAAACAAATCGGTGGTATCGAGTTCAAAAACATAATTCATATTTTCAGCAAAAGGGTTCCCTGTTGAGGCTTTAAGAGTTATTTGATATGAAGGAACTATTGCATATTTATAAGGAAATACAGGAACTACATCAGCAGATTTAATAAAAAGATTAGCTTGTGTATTATTATTAACTTCAGAAATTTCAGTTATTTCGTTATAATCATCAAGTCGAACTATAAACTGGTTCAGACCTATACCTTTGATTTTATCAACAGGCATTTTGATTGCGAAAGTATCTTTAAACAATGGAGATTTAACTCTTATTACGGTATCAAAAGTAGACTGGTCGGGAAAAATTCTCTTGATTTCGATAAAAAAGTATTTGTTTATTGCTTTTCCCAAATTTGTAGCAACAATATTAATTAAAAAAGTATCGATTTCAGTATTAACATTTTCAGGTGTAAAGAAAATAGAAGCATTATTAATGAAATAGTCGGGCAAGGTATGAGAATTTATTATTAGGGCTGGATCTCCATGCAAAGTCATTTCCAAGCAAACTTCTTTAACGTATACAGAATTATTTTGAACATTTTTAATAGTATTTTTAATAATTTCACCAACAGGTTTATTATAGTTTTTATAACTTAAATTTTTATAAAATTCGGTGCTGTATTTATTAAGGGAGGCGTCATCACTTTTGGAAATTGTAGCAAGGTAACCTATAACGCCTTTATTTTCAATCAATACGAATTCTTCGCTTGAACTTATAGTACTTCCGTAAATATCACCTGCGAAGCAAGAATTGGCCAGCAAAAAAGGATATTTTCCATAATTATTGTATTCAGAAGGATGGTCAATGCTCTGGTCAAATCCAATGCCTGCGGCATGTCCAAAAAAAGTCATTAAAGTAACGCCATTATTAATAAGTTTTTTTAAGGAGTCCGATTGATTAATCTGTATAGGAGCAGAAGTAGTTTTCAAAAAAGTCATAACTCTACCTCCAAACAAGGTGTCTTCAATAATCTTTTTGTAATTATTAAGATATGAAGTAAAAATAGTTTGTTCATTAATATTTTGTCCTCCACCAAAATGCAGTATGTTTTTCATCCATTCTTGTGGAATAAGTTGTTCAGTTTCGTATTGCATAATCTTATCAAGATAGAGGGAAACTTGTTCAGGTGTGGTGACAGCGAGCCTGCCTGTTGGAACTGCGGGTTGATACATTGTATCGATAATTCCAGTTGTAAAAAGTATATCCGATGGAGGCACACCGAAAGAAGGTACATAAGAATCTGCCCAATTAGCAGAATTTTTTCTATAATAAGGGAATTCTCCATCAGAACCTGCTCTATAAGTTTTTCCAATAATAAAAAGAGCTTTAGGTTTAATATTAGCATTAGTCCATAAATATTGCATATAGTTTTTAATAGCAAGAGGATGTTTTTTAATGCCATATGAAAATTGGTCATAAAGTTCTTCAACATTAATAACCTGAGCCTTATAACCAGTACTATTTCTATATGTTTGGTACTGTACTGCTTCATTCCAGAATTTAGGATGGGTTAAAATAAAATAGTCAGAGTTTTTATAGATATTTGAAGTATAATTGGTAAACTTTGCGTAATTAGTGGTGCTGTAATTAACAGGATAAATATATGACACTGTTATAGCCTGACTGGATGAAGTTAGAAAACATTCTTTTTCACCGCCTGAATTAGATATTAGAGCCTGGAAGTTATTACCATTTCTATAAGTTTTAATAATACGTTTATTTGTTAAATCATATATTATAGCACTATCGGAAGTAGATATTGTAAAATTTGTAAAATTCAGATAAGTTTTTGATTGTCCTATAGCATCATTTATTGTAAAATGTAACGATGAAGAAGAGTTTAAATCAGTTTTATAAGGATATTTTATAGATATAAATCCAATAGTGTTTTTATCTGCTCCATTCCCCTGAATAGGAATTGAAGACAGGATGAAATTGTTAGAAGAACTTAATTTGGAAGCGGGAAGATGTCTTGTAAAATTTAAGACTTTATAACCTTCATATAAAGTATCTATATAAACGTCAGCAAAATTTATCCAGACGTGATGATCGGGAGAAAGTGGAGCATAATTGGAAGCTCCTATCAGATTAAATTTTATTTCAGCATTTGGGCCTGTTGTGTAAACATTAGGAGTAGCAATATTTTTAGTTATTGAGCCACCCATACTAAATCCCTTATCATACCAGCCTTCTCCTTCAACATATTCAGGGTCAGCAGCGCCATAAACATTTAAAGCACCATAAAAATATGTTGAAGTATAATTAGAACGGGAAGTAGCAAAAACATAAGGGGAAATGGAATAAGAAGAAAAATTAAAATCAGTTGAAACAGTCATTCTTCTACTTGGGAAAACGACCCAATCAGGATTCAATGTCAGATAATATGTTGCAGTGTCTGTAAAAAGGCTATAATCAGTATTTGCTTGATTGGAAGGGTTGTCATAAATATATTTATCAAGCCAACCATCATTTTTCTGCCCATAAAATTCAATATAGTCATCAACATCAAAAGATCCATCAGATTCTCCTTTAACATAGATATAAAGTTCTTCACCGCGTCCAAAAATCTGAAAACTTCTTGGGTCGGGATTATTAGACAAGAAACCAGCCAGCTGTAAAGCAGAATAATTTATTCTGTATATTCCATTTTGATAAACATTTATTTTGTAATACTGTCTGTTATAGTCAATCCATTCATTTCCCCAAGGTTGAGTGTAACCAGGTAATGAAAACATCAAAATATATAATATTAAAAATATTTTTTTAATGTTCAATAACATATTATTAAAGATAAACCATTTTATTATAAAACAGTTGGAGAATTTTCATTTTTTTTATTAATATTTATTTTAATTGAAAACACATTAGAGTATAAAGATATGGAATTATCGCCAATATCAGTAAGAGCATAATCTATTGAAACTGTTTTTTTAATAGTGATGCCTATTCCGATATTAGGTTGAAAAGTTGTTATTTTTTTGCCTTTATTATTAGTTTCTTGTTGAAAGTTGCCGATTCCGCTTCTAAAAAAGACAATATTTTTATAGCCAGCTTCGAAGCCACAGTGCGGATCTATGCTTATGGGATCGCCTTTGATAAGGGTATTACGTTTGCCGTCGAATGTCAGGTTTAAATTAATCTCGGGGGATAAAGTAAAATCATTTTTGATAATGAAATTTTTTGCAGTTCCTATTTGCAAAACAGGCAAAGTAATTTCGGTAGAATTTTCAGGAATATCATTTCCTGTAATAGCAAACACATTTTTCATATTATCGGGCAGGTCATAACTCCATGTATTAAAAGTAGAAGTTATATCTTTACCAGCGAGAGCAAATTCCCAGGAATTCAGTTTATAATGGATGCCTGCATCAAGTCCAAATCCCCATGCATTTGCAAAATCTCCAATACGGCGATAAATAATTTTAGCATTACCACCAAAAGATAAATTATCATTTTTACTTTTTCTACTGTATGAAAATAAAAATTCATTGTCGGTTGCAGAAAATGAGATTATTTTATTCAAATCAATATTACCATTATTATCAATAATATCAACAGTATTTGGGATATCATCTATGCCAAATCGTATATATGAAAAGCAGATAGCACTTTTTTCATCAATTTTTGCAGCAATAGCGGCATAATCGTAATTTGCAATTCCTGCCATATATTCTGAATGCATAAGTTCAAGTTGAATATTTGAAGGCATAAAAACTAAATTGGCGGGGTTCCAGTAGCCAGAAGTTACATCAGCCGTACTTGCAACAACAGAATTAGACATACCCAAAGCTCTGGCACCAGCTCCAAGCGTTGTGAATTCATTGCTGTATTTGGGAGTTTGAGAAAATACAATGTGATTATTAAAAAAAACTATAATAAAAATAATTATTGCCTGTATATAATCAAATTTCATTGTATATATATTTAATAAGACAGTGTATGTAACATTTCAAAGAAATTGCAACTAATTAGAGTTTGTCCATAATGTCCGATTTCATCGTTATTCTCAGCCTTCAAATCGGTTATGTACTTTAGTACACTCCCGATTTTCAGGCTATCGAAACCTCGAACTCGAACATTCTGAAACAAACTCTTGACTTTATGAACAGACACTAAATAATCAATAAGTAAACAGTAATAAAAGTAAATATTGCCAGTTTTATTATTCTTCCTTTTTTATTTAACGTTTCAATTGTAAATTTGAGGTTATATTTCAATCTCAAGTTATGAAAATTCGTACTGAAAAAGATTCTGTGGGAGTTGTTCAAGTACCAAAAGATAAATATTGGGGCAATAAAACTCAACGTTCACTCGAAAATTTTAAAATTGTAAAAACCTGATGCCAGATGATATTATCCGGGCTTTTGGTATACTTAAAAAAACTGCTGCAATTACTAATAAGGAATGTAGGAGTACTAAATGAAAATAAATGTACCCTTTTTTGTAAAATGTATGATGAAATAATTATAGAAAGATGATTTAATATTACTTTTTTATCATTTTATCAATAAATTATATGTCCTGGTATAAAATATTATCTTTGATAGTATTGATATTATTACATTTAAATTTTTATTCACAAAATTTGCAATTTGATATACTGAAAAGTCATGTTAATCACATTAATATTGATGGCTACGAATATTTGATACGGGATATGGGTAATGTATTAAAACTTGTTTCTGATAAAATTGACAAAAATATCCATTCTGACAGTGCCGAATATTATTGGAAACTGTCATTGGAAAAACCTCATCCTTCTGTTAATACGTTAA
>JAKIYJ010000116.1 GCA_022708585.1 Bacteroidota bacterium | reverse complement strand
CTTAGGAGAAGATTCAAACCAGTAAAAGTAAAGGTATTATTTGTAGCCGAATCACCTCCACCAATTGAAAGAAGGACATTTTTCTACCTTGCAAAGTCTGGAGTCTATAATTATACAAAGCAAGCTTTTTGCAGGGTTTATGGTGAGAGTATTAGTAAAGACCCTAATTTTTTAGATTTCTTTAAGTCCAAAGGATGCTATCTGGAAGACTTATCCTCGCTTCCTTCAAATATCAAAGAAATTAAGAAAAACAAGGAATATTATATTGGCAATCTTTCTGAAAGAATAAAAAAGGACAGCCCGGAATCTATTGTTATAATAGGCAAAGAAGCAGGAAAGATTATCAAGGAAGCTATTGAGCTATCAGGAATATTAAACAAAATCGAAAATGATTTGATTTTTGAACTACCCTTTGCAGGAATGGGCTCACAAAATAAATATATGGATGGGGTTGAAACTGCACTTAAAACGTTGATTTCAAAAGGCATTTTAGTTTAATAAATGTATTCATTATCCAAAATACTAAATCGTATAAGCAATAATAAGGAACAAATTATTTCCGATATTGATACTGCAAGCGTAAAAACTTATAAGGAAATTCAAGATTTATTTCTTAAGGTCAATGTTTCTGAAAACAGTTTATTCCAGTCAAATTTTAATTCTTTCTATAGATTAAACGGCGCGGCACTAACGGAAGAATTTAAATCAGCATACTATAAGATACTAGAGGAAAATAGAAATATAAAAGATTTTGAAGACTTTCAGATAAAGGAAATATTGCTTGATCTTTTCAAATATAAAAACTATAAAGGCAGCAATTGCCTCCAATTTTCATTTACCACAAAGCTTATTCATACAATTAATAATAACTTGCCTATATATGACTCTATGATTAAAAATGTATTTGATTTTAAAGGCCCGAATTATTACTGCAACAATAATGAAAGAATTAATATTTATCTCAACCAATACAAAGCTATTAAAAATGCATATAAGCAAATCATTGAAGGTAACTTGCTGCATGAGATTTTTTTTACTCTTTAACAATAAATTTGCTAGCTATTCTTTAAGTGAAGTCAAAGCTTTGGACTTTATTGTTTGGACAGCGGGAAAATTAGATAAAGATTAGTAAAATTATCTGCAGTGACCTCTGGTTAATTCTACCCTTAGTTAAATAAAAATATATATCCATATAAATATTGTTTCACAGGGTTCAACGTGGTAATCCTGGCAAATATTATTATAATAATTTTAAATAAATATTTTGTATAATTCTTAATATATTTATAAAATGTAATCTTGATATAATAATTAAATCTCTTAGGCAAGATGGATATTCAAAACTTAATGCTAAACAGTATATACAAGGCCTTTATTGATAACTGGAAAATCTGGGTTGCAATAATATTGTTATTTATTATTGGTTCGATAGCGCAAATATTTATTTATAGGTTCAGGCGCAAAGCTGAAAAGAAATTGAAGTTTTTCTACCTGTCAAAAACAGATCCTAAAAGATATGAAATTGAAAGTAAGATAGATAATAATATCTGCCCCGAATGCGGTTCTGAACTGGTAATAAGATACGACAGGTTTGGAAGGTTTAAAGGCTGCATTAATTATCCCAGATGCAGGTTTGCAACAAAAATAGTTTAATCAATATTTTTAAAAATACTACAAAAATTTTAATCATTATACTTTAAATACATCTTCAAATCATTTTTAGCTTTTTAATCAATTCTAAATTTAATTGAGAGAATTGCTTCAAAACATTTCTTGCTGTTGGCATTATAAATAAATAAAATCAGTTTTCCTTAGTTCCTGAAGTTGGGAAGATAAAGATTTAAAAAAAAACTTGACAACACGCAACCGTTAAAATACAATCAGTGTATATTAATATTAATGTATGTATATAATAAATGGAAAATAACAAAATTACCCAGAAAGAATTAATTAAAATAGCTAAAGACGAAGGAATAGACCTTAAAGACCGGATGGTTAACTATTATATTAATCTCAATCTTTTACCGAAACCAGTAAAAACTAAAAATAGTTCTGTATCGGATAATGATAAGGCCGAAAATCTATTCGATTATGTCCATACGATTTTCATGTGGGAAATTTTAAAAAAATACAAATTGTTTGGGTTTAGTAACATCTCTCAAATGAAATGCATATTAAGTGGTGGTAGGTTTTCTTTATTTGAAGAATTAATGTTTTTAAATTATGAAATGCATAATGAACAGATTGATGAAGGTTCAGTGCTATATGTTTGTAGTTGTGATGTTAGTGTAAATAGCAGAATATTTAATGGTATTGCAAGGCATTCAGTTATACTTCCGAATAATAAAGAGATTGACGATTATCCGTTCTTTCCTAATTATGATCTATGGTATTTTATAAGAAATAAAAGAGAATTTAAAAAAAATTTTGATTGGAGTGTTGATTGGAAAGTTAAAACAGAATATTATGAAATTGAAATTCCTTGGGAAAAAAAATTTGATCCTAAAGAAATTATAAATAAAAATTTCGCTAAATTATAATTTAATTTTAATAATGCGGAATTAACATAGTGAGTAATTAAGGGCTTTTTTAAAGTTCTTAATAAAAATACTATAAGAATACAAAAAGGTGCGTACCTAACCAAGCAGGTTAACAGTATGTGCCTTTTTTATTGGAGGAAAACAAATATAAATATAATAACAGAAATTAAAATTAGAAAGGAGGGTAGTTAAATGAAAAAAGATAACAAAATAGAAGAATATGCTACTGAATTATATGATTGGCTGTCTGATTGTTCAGATCTTGATGCTATAGGCTGTTATACCAGTTTTAATGAAGAGACTAAAAAATGGCATTGCGATTTCTTGGATATTGAATTTCCACATATATTCAGGTGCAAAAATTGCTTGAAATGCGTTAAAGAATACAAAATATTTTTAAACCTTTTGCCCGAGAGTCGAGTAGATAAGGTAACAGAATATTTTGAAGATGATGAAAGCATTGACGAGGATGATTTTATCGAAGAAGAGTTATATCTTGATGAACTGGGAGGATTTGATAACGATATCGACGAAGACGACTTCGATGATTTCGAAGAAGAGGATGAAAGTGAATTTAAAAAACAAATTCTTTAAAAGGTAAAAACATTGAAAGTTTATTTATGTTTTTATCAAGCAGTGCAGTCGTTATAAGCATTATAAATAGGCTGTAGTGTTCTTTGAAAACTGAATAGCATTGTTAAGCTTTTCAGGCGGCATAATTTAAAAGTAATTAATAAAAATTTCAATTCAGTATGGAAAATCTAGAACAAATATTTAATTTAATTAACGATAACTCTAAAAGCATAATTGACATGATTGCTGATCCAGAGGTAAAAGTAAAGGCAAATAAATATTTAAAACAGCTTTACGAGGATTATCGGAAAAATAATACTGAAGCAAAACTTCAGGTATTTCACCCTGAAAAAATATTGGAGCTTTATAAGAATTTTTTAATATCTGAAGGTAAAGCAAACAGCAGCATCTATAATTATATTTTAAGAGCAAAACATTTCCATACATACTTGCGGGATAATGCCCTTGAGCTTTGTAACCTTAATTTAGAGATAATAGAATGTTACCTTGCAGGTCTTAAACAGAAAAACCCCATGGCTAATTCTTATGCAAAGGAATTGATAGTATTGAAATCATACCTGAAGTTTTTGTATTCCAGAAATTTTATTGCATTAGATGGCTCTAAAATTAAGCCGCCAAAAAAAGTTGAAACAATAATGGAAGTATTAAGTGAAGAGGATATTAAGAGAGTTGAAAAATACTTTAGCTGTAGAAAAGAGAAATTCAATTCTGAAAACATAAGAGACATATTGATTATTAATTTTGGAACGAAATGCAGTTTAAGAAGAAGTGAGATAATAGGACTTGATTGGGAGCATATAAATCTTAAAACCAATAGGATGAAAATTGTCAAATCCAAGGGCGGAAAAACCAGGGTGGTATATTTCAGTGATGATATTAAAAACTTGCTGATTGAATACAGGAGAATTACTAGATTTTATAAAGGTGCAGTAATTAGGGGCAAGTGCCGAAAAAGGATTACAAAATCATCCTTACAGAACTTGATAAGAAGGATTTATATAGAGTCTGGAATTTACAGGGAAGGACTATGTATCCACAGCTTGAGGCATACTTTTGCAGAAATTCAGAGAAAAAATGGTACTGATATATGCACTTTAAGTAAAATGATGGGCCATACAAGCATAAGTACAACGGAAAAGTACATGCATTCAAACGACGAAGACCTTCAGAAAGCTATTATAATTTAAGTATTGCATTTTCGATTGATTTGGCGCTGAAATTAACATAAACTCTTGTGGAATCAATGCTGGAATGTCCTAAAAGTCTTTGGACCTTAAATATGTCAACTCCTGATTCGACAAGCTGTGTCGCAAAGCTGTGCCTGAAAGAATGTGCCGTATATCCTTTTTTTGACATGCCAGCCAACTTAAAATACACTCTTATAATATTGATGAAACTTCCTTTTGTAAGCCTCTTGCCTTGCTCTCCGACAAATAGGGCATTGCACGTAAGGGGAAGCCTTATATCTAGATACTGGTCAAGCAATTCAGTAAGGTTGGGGTGTATCGGGATTAGCCTTGTTTTGCCACCTTTGGAATTTCTGATTGTCATGTAGGATTTTTCAAGGTTTAAGTCATCCCAGTTTAATTTTAGTAATTCGCTTCTCCTTAAGCCCGCATAGTAAAGTGTTGAGATTATGAGCTTATCCCGAATAAGGTTTTTTCTACATCTTTTAGGGGCAAACTTTACTATAGCAAGAATCCTTTCAATTTCATTTTTTTCCATTGCTGCTGGCGGGTTAAAAACTTT
>JAKIYJ010000115.1 GCA_022708585.1 Bacteroidota bacterium | reverse complement strand
AACATCCCTGTGAAAAAATACCAGATATGTTAAAAGTTGCAATGGAAGGCTATGATGTAGTAATTGGTTCAAGATTTATTGATAATAAAGGATTCCGTTCCACATTCTTACGAAGAGCAGGAATATGGTATTTTAAATATATAATAAAGATATTATGTAAGATTACAATTACTGATTGCACTTCTGGTTTCAGAATGTTAAACAGAAAAGCTATGAAAATAGTTGCTGAATTCTACCCCGATGATTATCCAGAACCTGTTTCAATAATTTTATTTAAGCAAAACAATTTAAAAATAAAAGAAATACCAGTTATAATGTCCGAAAGAATTGAAGGACGTTCATCAATAAGAGCATTAAATACATTATATTATATAATAAAGGTTTCTCTTGCTATTTTATTTTCCTATTTAAGAACCAAAAAACAAAAATAATATGAAAAATATTGTACCTGTAAGAATTCAAATTATTGCTATTGTTGTTAGCATAAGTTTTTTAATTTATATTGGAAGATTAATTATAAAAGGCAAATTGAGAGAAGAGTACAGCATTGTATGGATAATATGCACTTTATTAATTATTATATTCGCATTTTGGCGTAATGGGCTTGAAATTATTGCACATGCACTTGGAGTATATATGGCTCCAAATTTAATTTTTGCGGCAGCTATTTTTGCAATTTTTTCATATCTGTTACATCTATCAGTCGTTGTATCAAATCTTTATGAAAAAAACAAAATACTTACTCAGGAATTAGCATTACTGAAAGAAAAACTGGATAGCAATGTTGAAAACATTGAAAACATTGAAAACATTGAAAACAATGAAAAGGGCATAGAAAATTAAATTTATAATTTCATCACACAAACAACTTAAAGCGACATAATAATTCTCATAAATTCAACAGCTTTTAGTGAAGCTCCCCCAATCAGTCCACCATCAACATCTGAATTGCCAAATAAAACTCTGGCATTTTCACCGTTACAACTACCACCATATAAAATACTGATGTCAGAAGATATAGCCTTACCGTATTTTTTCATCAACAGATTTCTGATAAAGGCGTGCATTTCCTGAGCTTGTTCAGGAGATGCATTAAGTCCCGTCCCAATAGCCCAAACCGGTTCATAAGCAATTACGCAACTTTTAATCTGATGGTCAGGTAAATGGAATAAGGATTCCTGTAACTGGGTTTCAACAACATTGAAGTGAATATTTTCTTCGCGTTCTTTTAGTGATTCACCACAACAAAAAATAGGATGCAGATTATTTTTAATTGCAGTATTCACCTTTTGAGCTAAAAATGCATTATTTTCAGCGAAAATTGTTCTTCTTTCAGAATGTCCAATAATTACATAATCAGCACCAGCGGCTTTAATCATAACAGCCGATATTTCGCCAGTAAAAGCACCTTTTTCAGCAGAATGGCAATTTTGAGCAGCGACATAAACACCTTTTGTATTAGATACCAGTTTAGAACATTCTTCTAAAAAAGTAAATGGAGGTGCAAAAATAACTCTGTAATCTTCGGGCAAACCATTAGAAAATCGTTCTTTTATATCCATAATTACAGATTTAACCAGACGTCTTCCTTCATCAGATGTCATATTCATTTTCCAGTTTCCAGCAACAATTTTTTTTCTCATAAGATTTAAATTTTAAGTTATCAACTAAGGCGAATTCGTGGATCCAGCCAGCCATAAATTATATCCACAAAAATATTAATAAAAACAAGAATAATAGAAATAAAAAGAATAGATCCCATCAATACAGGAAAATCATATTTATCGAGTGCATCAACGATAGTAACACCAATACCTTTCCAATCAAAGACATATTCAACAAAAACAGCTCCTGCTATAAGAGATGCAAGCCATCCTGAAATAGCAGTAACAACGGAATTCATACTGTTACGGAGAACATGTTTGAAAACAATTCTCTTAAACCCCAATCCTTTTGCTCTTGCAGTTTTAATATAATCCTGCGATAATGTATCAAGCATAGAACTTCTTGTTAATTCTGAAATTACTGCCAGAGGTCTAATGCCCAGTGTAAATGCCGGCAGTATAAGATTTTTCAAATCCAGATGCTCCCCTGTACCAAAATCATCAACGGTATATAAACTGCCAACCATATTAAGTCCTGTAAAATTGTGTAAAACATAAGCAAAAAGCCAGGCAATAAGAATAGCAGCAAAAAAAGAAGGCAACGACATTCCAAAAACTGAAATAATATTGATAAAACGATCTATAAAACTATCTTTTTTCAAAGCAGCAACAACACCCAAAGCAACGCCTACAATAAAAGCAAATAATATAGAAGTAATTGCAAGAACAACAGTAGCAGGAAAAGCATCGGCAAGAATATCTATAACAGGTCTCTTACTCTGATATGATCTTCTTAAATATGGTTTTTTAAGAAACAAACTGAAAGAATCGGAAATTTTAATCAATTCGTTTCCTGAAACATATTTAGTTTTATCAAAATACCAGTAACTTGAAGCCTGTTTAGTATTATGAAAAGATAGAGGAGATAAATCATTAAGATAATTTAAATATTGTATGACAAAAGGTTTATCAAGTCCAAGATCTTTATTAATAGCTTCAACAGAAGTAATATCCGCTCTCTGTCCTAATATCATTCTTGCAGGATCAGCAGGCAAAACATTAAAAAGGAAGAAAACGACTGTTATTACACCTATCAAAACAAAAAATCCATAAATCAATCGTTTAATAATATATCTTCCCATTTAATTAGTGTCTGTATATAAAGTCAAGAGTTTGTTTCAGAATGTTCGAGTTCGAGGTTTCGATAGCCTGAAAATCAGGAGTGTACTAAAGTACATAACTGATTTGAAGGCTGAGAATAACGATGAAATCGGACATTATAGACAAACTCTAATTAATAAATCTTAAAATAATAACCTTCTGTCGATATAATTAGCCACAATAAAAATATTGATTTACCAATTCCAATATTGCATTATTGTCATTTCCCATACGTTTTATTAAATCTTTGTCATTATAGGATAACAATTTATTAGCTATGCCATTAATAATATTTTCGGTAAAAATATTATATTTTGTATAAATATGTTTTTGTTTCAACAACATTTCAGCAGATTCGGCACAAGAAGAAGGCAGTTGATTTAATTTTTCAGCAAGTGACAAATTTTCTTTATGAAAAATATTAACATCAACATAAGTTTGTTTTGCATATTCAAGGGCATTTTCCATTTCCATACCGTGACGTGCAGCCACTGTTAAGCCTGCAAGCAATAGATATATATCGGCGGAGCCATCGGGACAACGAAACTCGACAGTCTGCCTGTCGGCGTGTTCTATTGAAACATTTTTTTCGGATGGATTGGCTATTTTAATCATATTTTCTACATTACCACACCAGCCGAGTGGGACCCTGACAAGCACCGATCTGTTTCTATCGCCCCAGCATATTTTCGTTGGTGCTTCCTGATTTGGTACCAATCTGAAATAAGAAGCAGGATTTGTATTCCCAAAAGCTGTCAGTGAAGGTGCCAGATATAAAAATCCTGCAATAGATTTTTTAGCCGCATCACTTAAACTTCCATTTTCAATCATAGCACTCTTGCCATTTTTCATCAAACGAGTATGTATATGAAGCCCACTCCCTGCCTTACCTGTCGTTATTTTGGGAGCAAAAGTCACAGTAACTCCGTATTGATATGCCAAAGCACGAAGAATCCATTTTGCAATGACTAATTGGTCAGCTGCATCTTCTAAACGAGTTGGAAGAAATTCTATTTCATTTTGCTCGTAAATTTTACCATTTAATGTGAAATTTCCTACTTCTGAATGACCATATTTAATTAAACATCCCGCTCTGGATATTGCCGACATTGCATCCATTCTAAACGCTTCCATTTTATTAAAAGGATATGACTCGTGATAACCATGCTGATCTGTTGCAGGAAAAAATGGAGATTCATCACTGATAACGTAATATTCCAGCTCACCCATTGCTTCAAAAGTAAATCCTGTTTGTTCTGTAAAATTATGATGCGCTTTTCGCAAAATATATTCAGGAGCATCAGCAAGAGGCTCTCCATTTTTATTAAAATAAGAACAAAGAAAATCTATTGCAGGAATTTCACTTATGGGATTTATAAAGGCTGTACTGTAACGAGGAACTACATACAAATCACTTGAACCGGCTTCAATATATGGAAAAATATTTGACCCGTCAACTCTTTCGCCACAACTAAGTATGGTTTCAAGATATTTTTTGTCGTTTATCACAAAATTAAGTGTCTTTAATCTGCCATCATCAGCAACATAGCGAAAATTGACCATTTCTATTTTTTCCGATTCTATATACTTGATAATATCATTTAATGTAAACTCACTCGCAGATTTACCTAAAAAATCAACTAATGGATTTGGATTCATTTCTATATTTTGCATATCAAAAAAATTTTGTGGATTATTATATTGGCAAACTTACAAGAAATTTTTTAATAAATAACTTTGAGTCTGCTCAGAAAAATCATTTTTATTTTGAATTATTTTTTTTTGATAAAATAAATGGCTTTATTCAATAAAGATGTTGTTCAAATATTTTGTTCCCCTTCTCGTCCTCGTTTGTAACGAGGACGAGAGATTGCAAAGTGTTTTAAAAGTTTGTATAAATTTCATTATTGTAAGTAGTTAACTTTATTCCGATTAAATTTATCTATATTTTTAATCAACTTATATATTAAATTAATGATTTTATCAAAATAATTATGCACTTTTCTTTGTCTGGCAGGTAAAGAAAAGTGCGAAAAGAAAAATCACCGCTGTGGAAATGATTTGATAAAACTACGCAACCCCCTTTTAGGGTTTACAAACTCGCTCACTTCGTTCGCTCA
>JAKIYJ010000114.1 GCA_022708585.1 Bacteroidota bacterium | reverse complement strand
TTCTTCAAGGGTATCGTCAAAATTCAATTGAAAATCGACTGTATTTTTGTCAATATCAGCCAGCATTTCTTCAGCAATTTTACTAAGTCTGGCTTCGGTATAACGCATAGCTGCGGGTCCGTCTCCATCAATAGAACCAAAGTTTCCCTGACCTTCGACAAGGGGGTATCGGAGTGACCAATTCTGTGCCATTCTTACCATAGCTTCATATACCGAAGAATCACCATGAGGATGATATTTACCTAAAACTTCTCCTACAATTCTAGCTGATTTTTTAAAAGGTTTATTAGAATATACACCTAATTCATGCATGCCAAAAAGCACCCTTCTATGTACAGGTTTTAATCCATCTCTTATATCTGGCAATGCTCTTGAAACTATCACAGACATTGCATAATCGATATAAGCCGATTTCATCTGATCTTCTATGTTAACCTGAACAATTTTATTTTTTACTTCATCCATAATTTAAATTAAATCAATATCTTAAATATATTTACTATAGGTTTTAAAATATTTACGAAGTTAATATTTTTTTATTAACTGTAAATATTTATTATTTATTATTAGCAAATAATATTTGTGTTATTTTTGAATTGTATTGTTATATATATTCAAATATCAGTATTTTAATACTTTATAATTAAAAATCATATAAATATAATTCCAGATAATGAGTAATAATAAAAAAAAGAAGAAAACGGGTAAAAGTACAGGAAAATATTCTTTATTGTTATTTGGAATATTAATTGGTGTTTTTGCGGGGGGAAGCACAGTATGGTGGTTTTCAGACAAAAATATTATTTTGCCTTTTTCAACAGAAATAAAAACATTTTTTAATAAACGATTTACTTTTAAAAAATTTGACGAACAGGAATCTTTATCTAATATCAAACATAGTCATAACACTGATAAACAAAAGCATAACAAAGGGAAAACCAAGGAGCCGTCAATAAGTATCCAGGATTCACTGTTATTCAATAATCCTGCTTATAGTGAATATTATGACCAATTTGGCAGTGTTCCAGACTCTATACTCAATGATACTTCATATTACAAAAATAAACAAAGTACAAATAATGGAAGAGAACCGAATACATCAAACGATATTATAGTTCAGAAAGATCAATTACTTTTTAGAAAACAAGTTATAATTAAAGAAATTGATACGGAAGGGAAAGCAAAACAAGCTTTTTTAGATTCTGTTTTATTGGAAGCCAAAAATGTTAATAAAACTCAACCAGAAAGTATTATAGTTGAGTTCTGGAAATCACCAGTAAATTTTAAAGGTTACAAAATGTCGAAAAATAAAATAGTTATTTATGGTTTGTCTTATGATGAAAATTTAACAATAGAAAAAATTTCAAATTTATTTTATCTTAAAAATTTTGATACTTATTATGTGCTTGAATATAATGATGGTTTTACCCCTCTTGCTACTACTAAATTACCAAAATAATTATTATGATAATACCTTTTAGTAAATATCACGGTACAGGGAATGATTTTATTATAATAAACAATTTTGATGATAAAATTGTTGAAAATAATAATCTTTTTCAAATATTATGTAACAGGCATACAGGTATTGGAGCTGATGGATTAATACTGTTAAATTCTTCTGAAAAATATGATTTTGAAATGAGGTATTTTAATTCAGATGGGCAATTAGCTTCTTTTTGTGGTAATGGTGGCAGATGCATTGCTGCTTTTGCATACAGGCTCGGTATTGTAGATAAAAAAATGATTTTTAAAGCTTGCGACGGTATTCATAGTGCAGAAATAATTGAAAATAAAAACAAAAATTTTATTGTTAAAATTAACATAAATGACGTTGAAAACATAATAAATATAGACAATATGTATGTAACTGATACAGGTTCACCACATGCCATTCTTTTTGTAGAAGATATAAACGAAATAGATGCTGTTGCTTATGGTAGAAAAATCAGGAATGATGATAAATTTTTAGAAAATGGAATAAATGTAGATTTTGTACAAATACTTGATGACGGGATTCAAATAAGAACTTATGAGAGAGGAGTTGAAGACGAAACTCTTTCTTGTGGAACAGGAGTTACAGCTTCGGCTTTATGTTTTGCAAAATTTTACAATAAAAATTCTCCTGTTAAGGTTATAACAAGAGGTGGAACTCTTTACGTTTATTTTAAAATTAAAGGAAATTGCAGTTTTTATGATATAATACTTCAAGGTCCTGCTACATTTATATATGAAGGTAAATATTTTATTAATTAGAGTTTGTCCATAATGTCCGATTTCATCGTTATTCTCATCCTTCAAATCAGTTATGTACTTTAGTACACTCCTGATTTTCAGGCTATCAAAACCTCGAACTCGAACATTCTGAAACAAACTCTTGACTTTATGAACAGACACTAATTATGATATTAAAAAGTAAAAATATTAATTTAAGAGCTCCTGAACCATCGGATATTGAACTGTTATATAATTGGGAAAATGATACTGATATATGGAGAATCAGCAATACGATTGTTCCTTATTCACAATTTGCTATTGAACAATATGTACTGAGTTCAACTCAGGATATTTATACTAGTCGACAATTAAGGTTAATGATAGACTTAATAAAAGAAAATATCAGTATAGGAGTTATTGATTTATTTGATTATGACCCGTTAAATAGAAGATCTGGCGTTGGAATTCTTATTTTAAAAAAATACCGCAATATGGGTTATGCTTCAGAATCTCTTGCTATTGTTGAAAAATATACAAAAGAAATTCTCAATCTTCATCAATTATGGTGCAACATTTCAGAACATAATATTGCAAGTATCAAGTTATTTGAGAGAGCCAACTATATAAATACAGGAATAAAAAAAGACTGGATGCTTGTTAATGATAAATGGATAAACGAACTCTTCTTTCAAAAACTTTTATAAAATGTCTAAAATTTTCTGTAAAAAAAATAAAAAAAGAATTTTTGCAGTTTCCCTGTCTTTTTTATTGATAATAGTTGCTATTGGAATATATTCTTATTACAAAATATATGGTTCCAATGTAAACATACCCGAAAACAAAGAATCGGTTTTTTTTTATATTAAAACAGGATCTGATTATAATACTGTGATGAAAGATATTGAAGAGGCTGGTTTTCTGAAAGACTTTTTGTCATTTAAAATATTAACTGAAATAACAAATTATTCCAATAAAATTAAGCCAGGCAAGTATCAAATAAAAAATGGTATGAGCAATAAGGAATTATTAGATATGCTTATAATAGGGAAACAGGTGCCGATTAAATTAACTTTTAATAATATCAGAACTAAAGAACAATTAATAAGCAGAATTTCTCATCAAATTGAAGCCGATTCATTATCACTGGCTAAAACTTTTGAGAAAAAAGAATTGTATGAATCGTGGGGATTTGATTCTATTAATATAATTGCTATGTTTATACCAAACACTTATGAATTGTATTGGAATACGTCGGCTACGCAATTTTTTGAACGTATGCACAAAGAATATCAGGAATTCTGGAATTCTGAAAGGCTTCGCAAGGCAGAAGATATGGGTTTAAAACCGATTGAGGTTACAATACTTGCATCCATTGTGGCAATGGAAACAAAAAAAACCGATGAAATGTCCTGTATAGCTGGTGTTTATATCAACAGATTGAAAAAAGGCATACCTTTGCAGGCTGATCCTACTATTGTTTATGCTAACGGAGATTTTTCGATAAATAGAGTATTAAGAAAGCATCTTGAAATTGATTCTCCTTATAATACATATAAATACAAAGGACTTCCACCAGGTCCAATATGTTTACCCGAGCCTGTTGTTGTAGATAAAACATTAGATTATGAAAAACACGATTATTTGTATTTTTGTGCAAAGTATGATTTTTCGGGTTATCATATTTTTGCTAAAACACCTGTTGAACATTCAAGAAATGCGGCTCGTTACCATTCAGCATTAAACAAAAGGAAAATAAAATAAGAGTCTACTCCGAAAAGTTATTTTTATCTTGAATTATTCTTTGATAAAACAAATTAAAAATTTCATAGATAAATTAAGTAAAAATATAGATAAATTTAAAAGAATTTAATTTATAGACTTTTCGTAGAGGGTTCAAATATATTTAAGAACTTGTAAATTTATTTAATGCTTTAATCCTTTCAAGTAAAGTAGGGTGAGAATAATAAAAAAACACATAAGCCGGATGTGGATTGAGATTGGTAAGATTATTTACTGATAGTTTTTTTAATGCTGTTTGTAATGCTTTGGCATTATAGTTTTCACCGGCAAATTTATCTGCTTCATATTCATTTTTACGAGAAAGAGCATTCATACCAAGACCTATTATCAGTGCCAGAGGACTGTATAATAAGCTAAAAGCAAGCAAACTGATATGAAAACTGGGTTCACTAACTTTCATAACTTCTGCAAGATCTTTATTTTCAAGAAAAAAAGAAAATATAAACAACAATAACCCTATTTGAAGAATAGATGCAAACATAGAAACCAGAGTATGTTTTTTCTTGTAATGACCTATCTCATGGGCTAAAATAGCCACTAATTCTTCTGTTGTATGTTCCTTAATCAAAGTATCATACAAGACAATTCTTTTTTGAGGACCTAATCCGGTGAAATATGCATTAGACTTTGTTGTTCTTTTGGATTCATCAATAACGTATATATCTTTAAGTTTGAAACCAACTTTATTTGCAAAAGATTCAATTTCATCTCTTAATTCACCTTTTTCAAGTGGAGTTTGTTTATTAAATAAAGGAACAATTATATTGGAATAAAACATCATAAAAAACGCCATAAATACAGTAATCACAATCCATACAACAAACCAGAAATTATCCCCGGTTATTGTCCATAGCCAGGTAATAAGAGCAATGAGCCCCCCTCCTATTATGACTGTAATTAATAATGATTTAAGCTTATCGCTTATGAATGTATTCACTGTTGTTTTATTAAAACCAAATTTCTCTTCAATAACAAAAGTAAAATATATCTCAAAAGGTAAATTAAGAATAAATAATGCAAGTCCAATTATACCAAAAAACAACAATGTTATAACTACAGGATTTTCAGAAAATATTTTTATAAATGAATCTATATA
>JAKIYJ010000004.1 GCA_022708585.1 Bacteroidota bacterium | reverse complement strand
AAAATTAGCATTTTGCTATTATGCCATTTTTTTGTCTATACAATGAAAATGATAATAATAGGAAGATTTGAAATTATTTAATTTTGTGATTAATTTTGTTGCCTTCTTACATTATTAAAAATTTGAAATTACGATTTGAGCGAATTAACTTCTTACTTCTAATAAATCTTTATCGCTCAAATCGTATTTAACAGGGTAAATATTTTATATATTATGTCAACTAAATATATTTTTGTTACTGGAGGAGTTACTTCTTCATTAGGCAAAGGAATAATATCTGCTTCTCTGGCCAAATTGATACAATCGCGTAATTATTCAGTTACTATTCAAAAACTGGATCCTTATATTAATATTGATCCCGGTACATTAAATCCCTATGAACATGGAGAATGTTATGTTACAGATGATGGATCTGAAACAGATTTAGACCTTGGGCATTATGAACGTTTTCTTAATATGCCAACTTCACAGGCAAATAATATTACCACAGGGCGTATTTATCTCAATGTTATTGAAAAAGAAAGAAGAGGTGATTATCTTGGTGAAACAGTTCAGGTTATTCCTCATATTACTGATGAAATAAAATATCGTATTAAAATATTAGGTTCAGATAATAAGTATGATTTTATTATCACTGAAATAGGTGGAACAGTTGGTGATATTGAATCATTACCTTATATTGAAGCCGTGCGACAGATGAAGTGGGAACTTGGTAAAAACTGTCTGGTAATTCATTTAACTCTTATACCTTACCTTAAAGCAGCAGGAGAATTGAAAACCAAACCGACACAACATTCTGTCAAGGCTTTACTTGAATTGGGAGTACAACCAGATATACTTGTTTGCCGTAGCGAAAAACATTTAAACGATAGTTTACGAGATAAACTGGCTTTGTTTTGTAATGTTGACAGAGAATCGGTAATCGAAAGTATTGACAGTGAATCAATCTATAATGTTCCTATTTTGATGAAAGAAGAAAAGTTAGATGAAGTTGTACTTCGTAAAATGAACATGGATACTTCTAACCCTCCTCAATTACAACTTTGGGAAGAATTTCTGCAAAAACTTAAAAATCCTCAAAAAGAAGTAACAATAGGATTAATAGGAAAATATGTTGAATTAAAAGATTCATATAAATCTATTACTGAAGCATTTATTCATGGTGGGGTGGCTAATGATTGCAAGGTCGATTTGAAAATGATTCATTCTGAAAGCATAAATCCGAACAATGTTGATGAAAAATTGAGCAAATTACATGGGATACTGGTAGCTCCTGGATTCGGACCAAGAGGCATTGAAGGAAAAATTGATGCAATAAAATACGCAAGAGAAAATAAAATTCCTTTCTTTGGTATTTGTCTGGGTATGCAATGTGCTGTTATCGAATTTGCAAGAAATGTTTTAGGGTATAAAAATGCACATTCGACAGAATTTGACCCTGAAACTGCTTATCCAGTTATTGATATTATGGAAGAACAGAAAAAAACTGCCGGTCTGGGTGGTACTATGCGGCTCGGGGCCTATCCATGTGAAATTAAAACTGATACCAAAGCTTATAAAATATATGGTAGTGATTTAATATACGAAAGACATAGACATAGATATGAATTTAACAATAAATATTTGAACGAATTCGAAAAAAAAGATATGATACCTTGTGGTATTAATCCAGTTGAAAATCTTGTAGAAATTATAGAAATAACTGAACACCCATGGTTTATAGGTGTACAGTTTCATCCTGAATATAAAAGCACAGTTGCAAAACCGCACCCTTTATTTGTAAGTTTTATTAAATCTGCCATAAATCATAAGGAAAATCAATTGTGCAATAAAACTCTTTAAAAACCCTAATTCGATTATTTTGGTTGTTTCTTTGAAAAAAATAGGCTCTATTCAATAAAGATGTTGCAATAAAAACAGTTAAAATCATAATTAACAAATTTTTAATATATTATTATATTTAACTATTATAACACAAATGCCATAATGTGTTTTTAAATCCGCTTTGGAAATGATTTGTTATAAAACAAGTGTAGGCAAAAAAATTTTTTCTTTGCCTGCTATACAAAGAAAAGTGCATAAATTTTTTGATAAAATAATTGATTTAGTAGATAAATTAATTAAAAATATAGATAAATTTAATTATAATTTGATTTATAGATTTTTCTAAGTGGATTCATATTCACAAATTAAACTTGTTTGAATAACTTTGACCGTTTTTTGAGTTAAATATGAACTCTCTTTTTGAATTTAGGACTTTTTATCTGTTTTATTTTAATTTTTGAAATTTGTTTTTGCATTATCATTATGGGCAACTAATTATTAAATCATATATGATTTGTCATTTTTATTATTTTTTATAAATCAGTAAACAAGTATTAGTTTCGTATTAAAAAAATTAAGATATTTGCAAAAAATTTTATAAATATTTAAAATATACTTACAATATGCCAACGAAAATTAGATTACAACGCTATGGTAAAAAAGGGCAACCCTTTTATCATATTGTAATTGCCGATGGTCGCGCACCTCGTGATGGAAAATTTATTGAAAAAATTGGTACTTACAATCCACTTACTAAACCTGCCAGTATTGAATTAAATTTTGATAGAGCATTATATTGGCTGCAACACGGGGCTCAACCAACCGACACAACACGTGCTATACTTTCATATAAGGGAGTTATCTATAAAAATCACCTTTTGAAGGGTGTAAATAAAGGAGCACTTACAATAGACCAGGCTGAAGCCAAATTTCAAAACTGGCTTAAAGAAAAAGAAAATAAAATAAAAACTTCTGCTAATGAACATCAACAGAAAATAAAAGAACTTAATAAAAAAAGAATAGAAGAAGAACTAAAAATCAATGAAGCAAAAGCTAAAATAATCGCTGAAAAAAGAGCTAAAATAGAAAATCTGAATAATGAAACAGAAACTTCAAAAAATGAAGAATTAACAGAACAAACTGTTGAAACTACTATCAACCAGCCAGCTGAAACTACTATTGACCAACCAGCTGAAACTACTATCGACCAACCAGGTGAAACTACTACCGACCAGCCAGCTGAAACTCCCGATACAGAACAGAGAAAAGAAGATTCAGAACAGCAAGAAGAAAATAAAACCAATAATTAACCTGCACAAAGCAGGTTTTTTATCTTTTTATGGATAAAAATTCTCTTTTTTATCTTGGCAAAGCCTTTAAAATGCATAATTATAAAGGTGCGCTGGTTATAGGTATTCCAAAAATAAATATTAATTTTGACGCTATACACTTTTTATTTGTCGACATTAATGCTTGTTTCGTTCCATTTCATGTAAAAAATATTAAAATAAGAAATTCTAAATCAATAATTGTAGAATTTGATGAACTTAACATTCCTCGGAACGTTGAATCTTTAATCGGATACGATTTTTATATATTTAAAAAATTCCTTCCCGATAATTCGGAAAATCTACCTCAGCTTTATGATTTAATAAATTATGAGGTTACAGATATAGAACAGGGATATATTGGAACTGTTTACGAAATTGTTGATATTCCTGGCAATACTCTGTTAAGTGTATTATCCGATAATAAGAAAATTTTTATTCCAGCAGTAAAAAATATTATTATTGAGATTAATCATAATTGTAGAAAAATATTGGTACAAACTCCCTCAGGACTTCTTGACTTATGATATTTATAAATGTACGATAATATTTTTCATTTTAAACAATTTTCAATAAATGACAGTGATTGCGGAATGAAAGTCTGCACCGACAGTGTTTTGTTTGGTGCATGGATTAATGTTGCCAATGCAAAAAAAATTCTTGATATTGGAACTGGCTCTGGCTTAATATCACTTATGCTGGCTCAAAAAAGCAGTGCAACCATTACAGCTATTGAAATTTGTGGGGAAGCAGCAAATAATGCAGCAATAAATTTTTTAAATAGCCCATGGGCAAACAGATTACAAATAATTAATTCTTCTTTTGAAGATTATGTTAAAACTTCTTTTGAAAAGTATGATACTATAGTTTGTAATCCTCCATGGTATAACTGCATAAAGCCGTTGGATTCAAAAAGGAAAACAGCGAAACACAGAGAAACCCTCGAATATGAAACAATAGTTGCCGGTGTAAATAAATTACTGTCAAATACAGGCATTTTTCATGTTGTTTTACCCTGTTCTGAAAGTGAAAATTTCAGACATAAGGCTCTTATATCAGGTTTATATTTAAATAGCGAAATCTTAATATATACAAAAATTAATAATAAACCCAAGAGAATTTTTATGTCTTTTGGTTTTGAAAGAAAAAATATTGAAAAAGAATATATAAGTATTTATGATAAAAATGGTCAATATTCAGACAAATATAAAAAAATAATCTATGATTTTTACGTTTAATCCTTAACTTTTCATTATTTACGCCTTCTCGTCCTCGTTTGTAACGAGGACGCAACTGCCAGGCAAAGAAAATGGCGAAAAGAAAAATCACCGCTGCGGAATAATATTCTCAAACCTCTCTATTTTTATAACACCAATATAACTTTATAAACTTTACAAACTTTACAAACTTTACAAACTTTACAAACTTTATGAACTTTATGAACTTTATAAACTTAATGTATTATGCATAATTACAACAATTTTATAGAATAGAGCAAACTATTTTTATAATTTATACGTTATATAATATATATAATATAAAAATATTTTTAAGAAAAAATAAAAAATAAAATGTAATTTTGTACATTCATTAATTAAAAAGATTAGAAAATTATGGAAGAAAGAAAATCAAAAAAAGTTGATATTGACAGTTGGTGCGGTGTTTTTTTTGAAATAGGGTTGGTTATTGCACTTGCTGTTTGTTTAATGGCTTTTGAATGGAAAACATACGAAAAAGCGGGAAAAACTAAAACTAATCAGACAATTAGTAATTTTGAAGAAGAAATTGTACAGATAACAAAAAGGGAAGAAGCTCCACCTCCGCCTAAATCTGAAGTTCCCACAACTCTTATTAACATAGTTGAAGACAATGTTATTATAGAAGACGATATTCTGGTTAATACTGAAGCAGATCAATCAACAGAAGTTAATACTTATGTACCTCCTGTTGTTGAAAAAGAAGAACAAACTGTTCAAGAAGAAGAAATTTTTACTATTGTTGAAGAACAGCCAGAATTTCCTGGTGGTGAGGAAGCAAGAATAAAATTTATTACTGAAAATATAAAATATCCCCAAATTGCCAAAGAAAATGGCATAGAAGGGAAAGTATTCATTACCTTTGTAGTTGAAAAGGATGGCAGTATATCTAATGTCCGATTACTAAGAGATATTGGTGGCGGTTGTGGTGAAGAAGCAATAAGAGTTGTTAAGGCAATGCCTAAATGGAAACCAGGCAAACAAAGAGGGCAAGCTGTTAGAGTACAATTTAATATGCCTATAAATTTTGTACTTCAATAAGTTTTAATTTTTAGATGATTTTTCAAAATTATTAGAATAAGTATAACTTATTAAGGCATATAAAAAATAATTTTATAAGGGATTATTTTTTTTAATCAACTCATCTTCCTTTTTTAAAATATCTTCCAGAGTATTATTTTTTAGAATTTTCACAGTCTGATTTCTTACTTCCTTAATAATACTTCTGAAACCACAGGTATTTTCATTTTTATGAAAAGGACAGGATTCATAATATTTAAAAGTAGCACAGGGAAGTAACGCAATAGCTCCATCAAAAAGTCGTATAATATCAGCTAAATTAATTTCAGAAGGATGCTTGATTAAATAATATCCACCTCCCTTCCCTTTTTTGCTCCCCAGATAACCTGAATTTTTTAACTCTAAAAGTATTACTTCTAAAAATTTTTTTGGTATCTTTTGTTGCAAAGCGATATCTCTTATCAAAACAGGACCCTTATCATATTCCCTTGCCAGTTTGGTAAGAGCTACAACTGCATATTGTACTTTTTTAGAAAGCATGAAGAAATATTATAAAATATTTATAAGCCCACTCTGAAAAGTCTATAAATCAAGTTCTATTAAATTTATCTATATTTTTAATTAACTTATCTACTAAATTAATTGATTTATTTTATCAAAAAATAATTCAAAATAAAAATAACCTTCCTGAGTAGACTCATTTATAAATGTCAAAATTATTATTTTTTTACTAATTTTGACTGTTATAAAGATTAAAAAATATGCATATAAATAAACAACATTTTTCAACTATAATATTTTTTTTAATAATATTAATACTTCAATCTTGCCGTACCTCTTATAAAGTAGTACCTGTAACCGATGATGCAAAACCTTCAAAAAGAGGAGGTATATATTATGCTCTTCCACAAACAGTATTAATAATTGATGTTACTATGACCGCAATAGAAAATATTAAAGGGCCCTATTCCGATTTTGCAAAAAAATATTTAGGACTTTCTAATGTGATAACTGCAAATAATACAATTTATAAAATACATAATATTAATATAAGTTCTACTTCTGAACCTGATTCATCTCAATTTTATCTTATTGAAGATAAAGGAAAAGGTTTTAAAAAGAAAACACCACTGCTTTTAGGGTTAAATGAATCAGGTATTATTCAATATATTAATAATAATAAAGATGACAGCAATATATACATTCAACCTCAAATAAAAACTGTTAATTCTTTGAAATCTACTGTTGGTGACTATTTTATTCATTATGCCGGGATAAATCTAACCGAAATAACTGATACAATTTTTGAAAAGGTAACAAAAGATACAATTACTTTTGAAAAACAAATTTTGAAAAAAACATTAATTGAAAAAACGCTTGAACAAAGAGCATCTGATGCAGCAGATTATATTTTAAAACTTAACGAATCAAGATACAATTTATTAAGTGGAATGCAGGAAATTCCATATTCAAAGGAGGTTATGGAATATATGTGCAATAATCTCGAAAATCTTGAAAAAGAATATTTATGTCTTTTTACAGGATCTACAAAAAGTAAAGAAACTTTATATCGTTATTATTATACTCCTTCTTCATCCACTCCTGATATTACCGTGCCTTTATTTAGATTTTCGGATGAGGATGGAATTATTGATTTATCAAATACCCGGGGACAACTTGTTTTTATGGAAGTAATAAAAAAAAGGAGCACAGATGTTTTGAATCGTTATTTAATAAATACTGAAAAGTATTTACAAAACAAAAAAACAAATAAATATAAAGGTATTTTCTATAGAATTCCTGAGACTGCAAGGATAAGTGTTGTATCAGGCGATAGAATTCTTACAGATACAACTATGCAAATATCTCAATATGGTCCTGTAACCCATCTGCCTTTAAAAAATTATAAAATAAGATTCTGGCCTAATACAGGATCTATTAAAACAATCAATGTAGTCAAATAATAAATTAATTTATAACAGATTTTAGTGATATCTGAAAGAAGTTGCCTATCCATGGTACAGGTTTTCGTTCACACTTAATTGCTGAAATTAAGCCCAATATCCAGAAAATAAAAATAATAATATATACAAAAAACAGAGATAAAAACATATACCATCCTATAAAGGGGATAAAAATAAGTATAATTTGCAGAATACCAATAGCTAAAAGAGTTAACATTAACCCCAAACTTTGACGAATATGAAAATTGGTCAATTCGGTTTTTTTTTCATTGGTATTCATAACTACTGCTATTATCCAACCTATGAGAGTAAAATATGATACCACTGCAATAATTTTTTCATCTTTATTTTGAGATGGATATGTTTGACTGTTTTGGGTACTTTGCTCCTCCATAGTATTAAATTTTTATTATTTTATTTGATTATACAAAAATAAAAAATTTATTAAAAACCGAAAAAGCACTTAAATCTATGTTATTTTTTATCACTGTTTTAATTTAGTAATTTTGTCAAAACAATTCTGCATTTGAAATTTAAAGGCAAAAACCATGAAAACAAAGGAAGAAATTGTAAACAATTGGTTGCCTCGATATACGGGGGTTCCTGTGGAAGAATTTGGCGATTACATATTACTTACAAATTTTAATCAATATCTTGATACTTTTTGTGAATGGGAAAATGTAAAAATAAAGGATAAAGAGAAACCTATGCCTACTGCTACATCGGGTAGAATAAGCATAATAAATTTAGGAATTGGCAGTCCCAATGCAGCAACAATAATGGATTTGCTATCTGCTCGAAGTCCAAAGGCTTGTTTGTTCTTAGGAAAATGCGGAGGTATTAATTCTAAAAATAAAATTGGAGATTTAATTTTACCTATTGCTGCTATACGAGGAGAAGGTACATCAAACGATTATTTCCCGCCCGAAGTCCCTGCCTTACCCGCTTTCAGTTTACAAAAAGCTGTTTCTACCAGCATCAGGGATAATGAACGTGATTACTGGACAGGAACTATTTATACTACCAATAGACGTGTTTGGGAATATGACAATAATTTCAAAGAATATTTAAAAAAAATAAGATGTATGGGCATAGATATGGAAACTGCAACTATTTTTGCCGTTGGCTTTGCTAATCATATACCCACAGGTGCATTACTCCTCATAACAGACCAGCCCATGCTGAACAGCGGTATTAAAACTGAAAAAAAAGACAAAAAAGTTTCTGAAAAATATGTATCAATACATCTAAAAATCGGAATGGATTCTCTTAATCAACTTATAAATAATGGACTTACCGTTAAACATTTAAAATTTTAATCTGTATCTTATTTACATTGTCTCGTGAAAATTAAAAATTACAAGCAAATTTTTGAAGATATTGATAATAAGGTATATCACCCTGTGTATGTTTTATATGGTGAAGAACCTTATTATATTGATATTATTTCAAATTATATTGAAAATAATATATTGTCGGAAACAGAAAAAGAATTTAATTTTACTGTATTATATGGAAAAGATACTAATGTTCAGAATATAATTTCAATTGTAAAAAGATTCCCAATGATGGCTAACTATCAGGTAGTCATACTTAAAGAATCTCAACATCTTGATAAAATAGAAGAACTGGAATCATATATCATTAACCCTGTTAAAACTACAATATTTGTTATTTGTTACAAATATAAAAAATTTGATAACCGTACAAAATTTGCAAAAATAATTCAAGAAAATTCAATTTCATTTGAATCAAATAAATTATATGAAGACCAAATTATTAATTGGATATATGAATATTTAAAAGAAAAAAAATTAAACATAACCCCTCACGCTTGTTCATTAATTGCAGAATATCTGGGGAATAACCTGGACAGCATTGCGAATGAACTCAATAAACTGGCAATTAATATCAAAGAAGGTGAAACAATAACCGAGAACATTGTAGAACAACATATTGGTATTAGCAGAGAATTTAATGTTTTTGAACTTCAAAATGCTTTAGCAGAAAGAAACAAATTTAAATCTTTTAGAATAGTACATTATTTTACAGCCAATATTAAAGAAAATCCTATTCCTAAAATAGCTCCAATGTTATTTGATTTTTTTGTAAAAGTTATGATTACTCATACAATTATTAAGAAAAACAATGCATCCGACAGAGAAATAGCCAGCGAAATTAAAGTAAATCCTTATTATATCAAAAATTATAAAATTGCATCTAAAAAATATACCGAAAATCAACTTAAACAAATATTTGGAATATTACGTGAATATGATTTAAAATCAAAAGGAGTTCAAAATACTGAAATATATGCAGACGATAGTGAATTGATGAAAGAAATGATATACAAAATTATTAATATATAATCAATGAGTTAACTCCGAAAAGTTGATAAATTTTATTATAATTGATTTATCTATGAAATTAATTAATTTATTATATCGTAAATTCAAAATAAAAATGACTTTTTAGGGTAGATTCATCAATTATTTTATATAAATTCATTATATTTGGTATTATTTTTATTAAATATTAAAAAAATTGTCCAATGCATTCAAAAAAATATGCGATTTTCCCATTCCTGTTGTTAATACCTTTCTTCTTGTTTGCCCAACAGGATAAAATGAATGTGTCTGGCAACCAGGCTTTGCCTGATGTGGAAATTAGAAATTTGGATGGTGTTGCTTTCAATACACATAATATATCTAATAACGGAGCCCCTGTGATTATTTGCTTCTGGGCTACCTATTGTAAACCTTGTATTAAAGAACTTTCAATAATATCTGATTTGTATGATGACTGGCGACAGGAAACCGGCGTTAAAATTGTTGCTATATCAATAGATGATTCCAAAACCATTGCTAATGTTTTACCTTTTGTTAACGGGAAAGGATGGGAATATGAATTTTATACTGATGTAAATGGAGATTTTAAAAGAGCAATGAATGTTAATGTAATACCTCATACTTTTATTCTTAATTCAAAATCTGAAATTGTGTGGCAACACCTCTCTTTTGCAGAAGGAGATGAACTGAAATATATTGAGATTGTTAGAATATTGTTGAAAGATAAAATGAATCCCAAATAATAAATTAATTTTATATTGAAAAATTTAATGTTGAAATACATTTTTATATGTTTTACAGTTATTTTTTATTTTTCTATATTTAAAATATATGCTCAGCAATTTAATACCAGTTTAATTAGAGGCGATTTTCAAAGTGAAATTCAATATTATTTTGACGACAGTATTATTGGAACGCCGGATATTAAAGAAAAAGCCCTTATGAACGCTTATTTGAATATTATTTATTCTAATGGTCATTTTAATGCTGGCTTTAGATTTGAAACTTATCAGGGACCTTTGTCCGGTTATGATACAAGATATAAAGGAAGTGGAATCCCATACAGATTTCTGACTTATACTTGCTCTTTTATGGAACTGACTGTTGGTAATTTTTATGAACAATTTGGAAGTGGTATGCTTTTGAGAACCTATGAAGACCGAAACCTTGGAATAGACAATTCAATTGATGGAGTGAGAATCAAGACCGTCCCTTTTAAAGGTATTACTTTAAAAGGATTGTGGGGGACACAACGTTTTTTCTGGAACCATGGTACAGGTATTATCAGAGCAATTGATGGAGAATTTTCTTTAAATGAAGTATTTTCAAAATTTAATGAAAGCAAAATAAAAATTCTTGCAGGAGCAAGTTTTGTCAGTAAATATCAGGAAGATATTGACCCAGTTTATATACTTCCCGAAAATGTTGCAGCTATGGGCGGCAGGTTAAAACTGACATATAACAAACTTTCTCTGTCGGGCGAATATGCCTACAAATATAATGACCCTTCTGTTGAAAACGGCTTTATTTATAAGCCGGGACAAGCATTACTAATAAATACAACTTATTCACGTAAGGGACTGGGAATTATTCTTGCAACTAAAAGAACCGATAATATGAGTTTTCGTTCCGATAGAAATGCTTTAGGAAATGTTTTAAATATAAACTATTTACCGTCTCTATCAAAAGAGCAAACATACAGTTTTGCCAGTATGTATCCAATAGCCACACAGGCTAATGGCGAGGCAGGAATTCAAGGACAAATTTTTTATAATATTAAAAAAAAATCTAAAATCGGTGGTAAATATGGGGCTAATGTTACATTGGCTTACGATAGAACCAATTCTATAAAGATTCACAAGCTTCCTGACAGTACTTTTATGGGTTATGAATCGGGGTTCTTTGATATTGGGAAAGATGTTTATTTTGAAGCAACAACAGTAGAAATCAGTAAAAAATTTTCCAGCACATTTAGCAGTATTTTTTCTTTTGTAAATATAATATATAATCAGGAGGTACTTCTTGGTCATACGGGGGAACCTGATATATATGCAAAAGTTGCAGTTGCTGATTTAACATGGAGAATCGATGATAAAAATACTGTCAAATGTGAATTGCAGCATCTGTCAACCAAACAGGATAAAGGTAACTGGGCTTCAGCACTTGTTGAATATTCAATAGCACCCAAATGGTTTTTTAGTGCTGGAGATCAGTTTAATTATGGGAATAAACTAAAAGATAAAAAAATACATTATTATTCAGCAGGAGTAGGTTTTATATATGATGCCAGTCGTTTTATGTTGACTTATGGTAGAAACAGAGAGGGAAGGATTTGTACTGGAGGAGTATGCAGAAACATACCGGCATACAGTGGCTTTGGTTTGTCTATTATTAGTAGTTTTTAATATGTGAAAAATATATTTATGACTAATAAAATTAAAATATATTTACTCATTTTACAGTTTTTGTTTACATACTGTGATAAAATTGAACCCCCTTTCACTGAAAATCTAAGTCAGGATACATCAGTTGTAAAAATTAAAAGAAAAATATTACTTGAAGATTATACAGGTCATACTTGCCCCAATTGTCCCAGAGCTGCTGAAATAGCTCATAATATGCAATCTGTTTATGGCAATAGTCTTATTGTTATGAGTGTTCATGCGGGCTATTTCGCTACCCCTGGAAATCCACCATTTAACAATGATTTACGTTGTGCAACATCTATTGAACTGGACAACTTCTTTGGTGTGTCAGCTGTTGGTAATCCTAATGGGATGATTAACAGAGTGCCTTACAATAATTCAAAAATCATTAATCCTGATTTATGGCTTTCTGCTTTTATAATTCAAAATAATAATGATAAGTCAACAATAAAAATTGATATTCAAAATACTTATATTTTAAATGAAAGAAAACTTTTATCCAATATACAAACTGAATTTTTAGATGAGTTAACAGGTACTTATATGCTTGCAGTTTATATTATAGAAGACAGTATAGTATCATCTCAAAAAAATAATGACCCTGATATTGGCAGTGTACCTGTTATTATTGATTATGTTCATAGAAATGTGTTGCGTGCCAGTATTAATAGTACTTTCGGTGATACCATTGCAAATGGTAATATTAATAAGGGATATTACAAAGAAAAAACTTACTCAAAAACCTTGAATTCAAACTGGAACGAGAATCAATGCTATGTTCTTGCTTATATTTATGACCATTCTTCTTATGAAATTTTACAATCCGAAATAAAAAAAATTAAATGATATACTTAATTAAAAAAATAACAAATATATTTTATGAATAAAATAAATTTTTCATTTATTATTATAATGAAAAAATATTGCATTGTTTTTTATTGATGTAAGTAAGTGTCATTGTTTAGATTTTGTTTTCAATCTTTAATATATGAACGACGGTTTAAAATTATCTATAATAATTCCTGCATATAATGAAAAAAAAACTGTAATAAAATTGCTCGAAACAATTATTACTGTAAATCTCGATTTTAATATTAAAAAGGAAATTGTTATTATTAATGATTGTTCAACTGACAATACAGAATCTCTTATTAATGATTTTATCAATACTCATTCTCAATATGATATAAAATTATTTTCTCATTCTGTTAATAAAGGCAAGGGTGCTGCGATTCAAACCGGTATTAAAGCAGCCGATGGAGATTTTATTATTATTCAAGATGCAGACCTTGAATATGATCCCCGGGAATATAATTTATTGATCAGGCCTGCTATTGAAGGATTTGCAGACGTAGTCTACGGTTCTCGATTTATGGGAGGCAATCCCCATAGAGTGTTATTCTTCTGGCATTCAATAGGTAATCGTTTTCTGACTTTTTTAAGTAATCTTTTTACAAATCTTAATTTAAGTGATATGGAAACTTGCTATAAACTTTTTCGAAGTGATATAATAAAAAATATTGAACTCAAAGAGAAAGGCTTTGGCTTTGAACCTGAAATCACTCAAAAAATTTCAAAAATTAAAAATATTAAAATTTATGAAGTCGGAATATCTTACTATGGACGCACTTATTCCGAAGGGAAAAAAATCACCTGGAAAGATGGATTCAGATCTTTATACTGCATTTTTAAATATGGCATTTTTAAATGATTACTACAAAAATATACAATAATTATTTGTGATACAACAACATTCATCATCATTGGTCTTGTTTTTCCTGTGTATTATCATCTGAAACCCATTCAGCCCAAGAAGTAGATGTTTCCCTTAATTTTAGTGATTCTAATTTTATATTAACAGGTAATTTATTTTTTAATAATGAAACAAAATTCATCACCAAATTTTCGCATGTTGGCTGATATTCAATTGCCAGTATTTTATTAAACTTATCCTGCCTTTTAAATATTTCTTCATAAGGAGTGCCTTTTTGTATTACTAATGTATGGTCATATTTATCAATAATATTTTCATTAACAACTTTCTTCAAATCTCCGAAGTCTATCAACATCCCATTTTTGGGTAAACCTGGTAAATTTACAAGCATTCCGCTTACACATACCTCTAATTCATAAGAATGACCGTGAATGTTACTACAAGGACTATCATAACCCCACAACGCATGAGCCATTTCGAATCTGAAAAGTTTAATAATTCTTATTCTTGACATTGTTTTGTGCTTAACAACCTAATATTTAATTATTTTTTGGCTTAAAATCAATTTTTTGTTATTATTCGTTAAATCAACAAGATAAGTACCTCTGGGAAAATTACACAGGTTTATTTTTATAATATCAGATTTCAGTGATTGTTGTGCTTTGTAAACTTCTTTACCATTAATATTTTTTATTATTATCATTATATCCGACATATCCTGCTTATCAGTTGACTGTATATAAAGAAAATCCTTGACAGGATTGGGATATATTTTATAATTTTCTATAACAACAGAGTTTGTTGATATTGCTAAATAGTTGTTAGCAATTACAGGAATGCAATTATGATTAAAAGAATTTACATCAGTACAAAAAGAAAAATATTCATTTATAGGATTAGGATTGGTTAAATTAATTTTTATACCAGTTTCAAGTGCTTCTCCTGCTTCAATAATTGTATCATTATTACCGTATGCAAAAGATAGAATTTGTGGGTTAGACAGGCTGAAATCTGTAAGTTTTATTGCCGTATCTCCTGTATTTACAATCACATAATTATAGATAATATCAGTATATGCTGGAATTTGACCGTAATTTATCAAAGTATCATTAAACCAGACCGATTGTTTATTATTTTTTATAGAATATTGAGAAATTGAAGTAATTCTGTCTATAAATGAAGGATAGTCAACAAAAGGGTTTCGATTTTTTTGCATTCTGAAAATATCTTCATTTCTTTTTTTCTCTATATTGTCAACAATAAAGTTTTTATCCCACATACGTAAAACGGGTTCCATCTGGTCCATAAAATTGTCATAATTGTCATATCGTACAACAAAATAAAAAAGTACACGACTTACTCTGCCTTTATGAAAGTCTCTTGGTTCAAATATTCCTCCTCCATATAGAGACCCTCCTTGAAGAATATTAGTAGGATTGGTCACTATGCCAAAAGGATGATTATTTCGTATACTGTTAGCAAAATCCCTACATGGGAAAAGATGATGCATATCCGATTTCATAAAATTAAGATCAGCACCTGAACCAAAATGCGATTGAGGCCAACTGTGTTCACAATTTATGCTGAAATTGTTCTGAAGACTTTGCCTGTCGGTATATCCACTACATGTTTCCCACGTATATACACAATGTAATTGATTTACAGGCGCCCCCTGACCATTCACTCTTTCATTGTCCAATACCATATACATTGAATCCCTTGCTACATCATAGCCCAATGATATCTGCCCCCTGCTGCAAATTTTTTTCAGTGAATCCTTTAATGCCTGTTCACTAACATTTTCTGTTATATTATAATACGAATTGGAATAACGACCCTGTGCACGAACATCAACCCTTATATCCCCAAAGCCATTACTGCTGTGAAATATTATTTCAGAATTATTGTAAACATTTTGCACAATATTACAATATATTGTAGTAGCCAGATTATCACCAGCAGTTATTGTAAAAACACTGTCCTTAACTGAAAAAACTTCATCCCCATATATTTTAATAGTAGATACTCCAGTTATTGAAATATCATGAAAAGAATTATTGTAAAGCACTAATGGCAAGCTGTCTTTTTTATTTTCATATACAACTCCAAAATTTAATGATTTTGCAGATGCTGTTATTCCTTGTGCATTTAAATAATAAGGTATAAATATATTTACTAAAATAATAAATGTTAATGGTAATATTTGCATTATATATCAGTACATAAAATTTTTATAAAATAAAAAAAAATTTCGATATGAAGTAAAATTCATAACAAAATTTATTATTTTTGCATTGTTTTTTACAAAATTAATATTTATTAACAATTATTAACAATTTAAATTTTATTAATATGAAAAAAATGTTACAAATGGCAATTTTAGTAATTGCTCTGTCTTTAAACAATTTGATTTATGCCCAGGATACAATTGTTGCCTGGACGTTTCCACAAAATTCTGCCGATTCTCTGGTAGATGTTTCTATCCCTCTTAATTCATCAAGGTACCTTAGTTGTCAGTATGGTACATTTAATTCTCCAACTTATTATGAAATTGCTATTGACTATTCTCTTCAAGGTTCAGGTTCTATTGATGATTATTGCGCTTCTGTTGGTGGTATTGATTTTGGTAAAGATTCTGTTTACTGGATGGTGAAATTTAAAACTACTGGCTATGAAAACCTTAAATTTTCTTCAAAACAAAAAGCAATGTCATCTCCTTCCCCATTAAAAGAATTATTTCAATACAAAATTCAATATAAATTATCAGGTACAAGTGTGTGGAATGATTTGGTAAATCCAGTTTTATGCGACAATGACTGGACAACTGGTAGTGTCAGTGATGTTCAACTTCCTGCCGCTTGTAACAATCAAAGTGGACAAATTTCTATTCGCTGGTTACAAATCTCCAATATTCTTGAGAAAGGAAATTCTAACAATTTTTTGGATAAAATTGGCGCTATATCAATGCTGGATGACATTGTTGTAACGGGTACTGTCATTACAGATATTGCTGAAAACAATGAAATTACTCCATCATTCGATATTTACCCTAATCCTTCAAATGGCAGTTTCACAATTGAATCAAATAAACAACTGGGCAATGTAAAAATTTTCGACATCGCAGGCAAAAATATTTTTGAAAAAAATATTAATGACAATAAAGTATTCGTTGATGGACTAAAACAAGGCATTTATCTAATTAGTGTTTTAGATAATAATAACCAAACTTTGACAAAAAAAATAATAGTTAAATAATAAATAACTTTAAATTTCAATAATGTGCTGGTAATTGCAATGCTAATATCAGCACATTATTTTTTTATTTTTGTTATTAATTTTTTTAGAAAATGTTAAAAAAATATTTTTCTTTATTTTTATTATTAGCAGTAATTTTAAATGCTTGTAAAAAGGATGATTCTGAGCCTGTTGGTCCTGTTATAAAATTTAAAGTTGGAACTGCTTATACGCAAAATGATGCAATTGTTCAGGTGGGTCATAAACTGATATTTGGAATTGAAGCAACATCGGGTGATGAAGTAATAACGAATTTTACAATTAAAAAAACTCTTGAAGATGGGAAAATAGTTACTATGATGGATACAGGTGTTTATGCTAAAAATCTTGATATTACAAAAGTCTTTTATCAGAATGTTGAAAATAAAGCTACGTGGACATTTACTGTTATGGATAAAAACAGATTAAGTGCTAAAATACAGATGATTGTATATAAAGATCCAAATTCAACTTATGGTGGTATATTTTATTTTCCATCTGTTACCCTTGGTTACCAAAATAACACTCAATTTGGTCACTTTTTAAACCCTTCAACAGGAAAAGTCTATTTTGAAGATTCAGCCACTGTATATTATAAAGATATTGACATTTTGTGTTATTATATTATTAGTGAAAACCAGCCATCACCTGTACTTTCTTCTGCTGGTGAAATGGATAATTACAGTGTAGAAGCTAAAACATTTTATCCTTCAATTATTTCCTGGCCATCGCGAAATTATACTTTGTGGGATATAAGTGTAGATAATACCCCTATTTCAAGTGCTGATTTTAATGCTGCTCAAAATGACAGTCTGCTTATTGTTTCTTATAACGATGTGTGGGGAAAAAAGAAATTCAAATGGGCAACTACTGGCAAAATTATACCTTTTAAAACAAATGCCGGTAAACTGGGACTTATAAAAGTTATTAATGCAGAAACAAACGAAAGCGGAACTATTGAAATTGCTATTAAAATTCAACAGTAATCATATTACTTTAATAAAGTTTTTGATGCCAGTGTAAGGATGAAAAATTTCAAATTTCTATTCTTTTTATTGTTTTTTATCACTTTGCATTTTGAAATCTATTCTCAAATACATAAAAAATCATCTTTAACAGGAGATGTAATTGATTCAATCAGTTTGCAACCCTTGCCCAATGCCAATGTCTGCTTGGCCAATACCAGCATAGGAACAACCACCGATAAACAAGGACATTTTATTATTAAAGATTTAAATTCAGGCAATTATACATTGAAAATCTATTTTGTAGGTTACAAGATTTTTAGTAAAAATATTTTTTTAAAAGAAAATCAAAACTTGTATATACAGGTAAAATTATCTGATAGTATAATTACATCATCTCCTGTTACCATTAAAGCCAGCCGAAATGATGATGGAGAGTGGAAAACAGGAAGAGTTAATACTATGAATGTTAAAAATTTAGAATCTTTACCCGCTCAAAATATCAGTACTGTTATAGATTATATACCAGGAGTAAATGTAAGTAATACTTCTGGCATATTTTCAAGTAAAACTGTAATTACTATGCGAGGTTTGCCTGCTAATGATCAATCACGTACACTGGTCGTTTGGGATGGTATAGTAATGAATAAATCCGATATGGGTTCTGTTAACTGGAATATGATTGATAAAAATAATATTGAAGAAATCAAAGTGATAAAAGGTCCTGGACCTGCTAAATATGGTAGTGGAGCAATGGGCGGAGTAATTGAAATTATTTCAAAAAAAAATTATGACAAATTTTCTGGCAATTTGGGATTAAGTTATGGCTCTTTAAATACTCTCTCTCCCAATGCAAATTTGTCTGGATTTATAAAAAATAAAAAAGATATTTTTAACTGGAATGTTTCAACAATGGCACGTTCAAGCGATGGTTATATTACTGAGCCAGACCAATTTATTGAAGAATCTGATTCCATTTTGGTACCTGTATATCTTAAAGAAATTAATACTGCAATTAAAGGAAGTTATATAATAAATAATAAACATACTATTGAAGCCACATACAATTTTTTTGATGACAGGCGAGGTACAGGAATAAAAGTTTTTGAAGACGATGGAGCATATTCAAGCCATCTTACAAATAAAGTTACACTTATTTATTCAGCCTGTTATGGAAAAACAAAATTGAATACGAATGCTTATTATATCGCAGAAAATTATAAAAGAATATATGAATATATGAAAGAAGGAGAATATTCTTTATATATGGCAAATTCAGAAAGAAAAGATAAAGGAATTAATGTAGATGTGAGTTTTAATAAATTTAACAAACATAATATCTCAATTGGAACTAATTATAAATCAGGTAGTGTTGATGGCTCTGATACTTATTTTACTTCTACCGATAAAGTGCTTAATGCTGGCAACATTGACAACATCGCTTTTTATATACAGGATGAAATGAATTTTCTCAACGAAAATTTATTGTTAAATGCAGGAATTAGATACGACATTGCTAAATTCTACAATGGTATGTTTAATATTGAAAATCCTTCATATACTTTAATTTTTTATGAGAATTTTCAAAATAAGAACATTGAGGCTAAAAATTGGGATGCTATATGTCCAAAATTTTCCTTACGCTATAAATTTTCTCCAGAAATCGAATTATACCTCTCGGCTGCCAAAGGATTTAGAGCTCCTGTATTGGATGATATGTGCAGAAGCGGAAAGAAAAAAGGTGGTTTCAAAGTCGCTAATCCTGATTTAGGCCCAGAATCCATTTATACTTATGAATTAGGTAATGACCTTACTTTTTTAAAATTTTTTAACCTTAGTATCTCAGCATATTACAGCATGGGCAAGGATTTTATGTATTATACCAGTAACGGAGATACTGTAAATATGGGATATAAACTTGCACCAGTCGTTTCTATGCAAAATATAGGCAAAGTTCAAATCTATGGTGCAGAAACTGAATTGAAATGTGATTTCGCTGAATCAATAAATTGCTTTATTAATTATTCTTATACTAACGCCAAAATAATAAAACACAATGTAATTAATGTTGCCGTTGATTCAAATTTAACTGGTAAACACCTTACTGATATACCCGAACATAAAGTCAGTGCAGGCATTAGCTGGAAAAACAAAATTATTAATATTTCTCTACTTTATAAATATATTGGTAAAATATGGATTAATGACTATAATTCAGTAGATACAGAATATTTATTAACTGACAGATACCCTGCTTATGATATTTATAGTTTGAGATTTTCTAAAAATTTGTTTAAAAAATTTGAATTAGCTCTGGATATTGAAAATCTCTTTAATAAAATTTTTATTGATGCAGATGTACAAAAAAATCCTGGACGTTTTATTACTGCTTCTGTTAAATATAAATTTTAGAATACTATTGGTGTATTTATATATACCAAATATACCAGGTTGTGTTAAAACCTGCGTCATCCTAAAAAAGTTTACAGGTTAATAACTAAATCCTGAAATAAGTTTACTTTTTTTATACATTTTTTTCTTTTTTGTGTAAATCTATTTTAGGATGAGACCCTATTTAATTTTTGATGAAAAATGTATGAAATAAATTGAATTATTATGAACTTTACAAATTTAAATTAAAAGAAGGTATTTGATATGAAACAGAAATTAATATGTGTTTTGTATGAATAAAATTATTAGCGATTCAAATTTATTTTTAATCACATAGTTTATATTTTTCAATTTATTGCTAAATAGAGAAACAATTCATCAATATCTTTTAATATTTTATAAAATAAAATCATATATATATGATTACTGATAATGATATTAAATTTATGCGAATAGCTTTGGAGGAAGCGAAAAAATCTTTTGAAAAAGACGAAGTTCCTGTTGGTGCAATAGTAGTTTGTAATAATGAAATTATAGGTAGAGGACATAATTTAACACAAACACTTAATGATGTTACTGCACATGCTGAAATGCAATCTATTACTGCTGCTTCAAATTATATTGGTGGCAAATATTTAAATCAGTGTACTTTATATGTCACTCTTGAGCCTTGTGTTATGTGTGCAGGAGCTATGTTCTGGGCACAGTTGGGAAGGCTTGTTTATGGAGCATCTGACACAGAAAGAGGATTTACAACAGTGAAACATGCTTTACTGCATCCTGTTACAACCAATGATAAAGGTGTTTTGGAAGAAGAATGTTCCAAATTGATTAAAAAATTTTTTCAGAAAAAAAGATATATTGATAATTTGTAAGATTTAAAGTTAATTTAATCAGTATGCTTGGGCTATAACAAATAATTTTAATGAAAGTATTGATTATTATTATCTTATGCCATGCCTCTTTCAAGTTTAATATCTTCGTAAGCTTTTTGAAGTTTTTGAAATTTTTCCTTGGCTGCTTTTTGTATATCTTCCCCCAAGTATGATACCCTGTCTGGATGATATTTTAAAGCCATTTTGCGATAAGCCTTTTTAACTTCTTCGTCTGATGCATCAGGTGTTATACCAAGAATATTGTATGCATTTAAAGTATCTTTTACAAACATCCCCTTTATACTCTTGAAATCAGCAGAAGAAATCCCCATATAATTTGCTATCTGTTCTATTATAGAAATTTCTGATTGTGAGAAAGTGCCATCAGCCTGTGAGATACCAAAAAGAAAATGTAACAATTGAAGTCTCGATGTGTAATTCATACAAGACTTAATCTGTTGGGCTACAGCAGGAATATTAATATCCTGTTTTAGTATTTCACGAAGTAAATGTAAATTTTGTTCAAGGTGTTCTTCTCCAAACTGACGGCGTAAAAAAGATTTAATGTATTCAATCTCTGATTTCATAACTTTATTATCAGCTTTTATAACTGCAGCTGATAAAACGAGAAGGCTAACTATAAAATCGTCACGTGTAGTAGTAGTATGTTTCGGTTTAATTTCATATTCTCCTTTTATCAAAGAATCGAACATAGAACCAAAGCAAAAGCCCAAAATAGCTCCAATTGGACCACCTAAAACCCAGCCTAAACCACCTCCAATCCATCTGGCATATTTTTTTGCCATAAGTTTACTTATAATGTTACACTAAAACAATACGTCTGATAAATTCAATCCATATTTTTCATCAAACTTTATCCCAGTTTGTTCAAGTTCATCAAGTATGGGATTATAGATTTCAGGTAAAACAGGAATGTATACACCTTTAAGAT
>JAKIYJ010000113.1 GCA_022708585.1 Bacteroidota bacterium | reverse complement strand
ACTAATTTAATCAAATCACCACGTAAATTATTGGAAGGAATTAACTCCTCATTAATTTTTGAATCAACTGATTCTTTAAAGAATTCTAAAAAATTAGAAACATGTTTCATAACAACAATTTATTTTTATATTATTTATATATTAATATAAATAAATGATTTTTCTCCTGATCCGTTGATAGTATTTAAAATATTAAAAAAAAAACTAAACTTTTCAGTCAAAGAAATATATAACTCTGTATTAGTACTTAATTATCCTTTAAAAGCCATGTGCATATATTGTATAATTTTAGGTGCTATTTTTTTTTTAATCAAACCCCAAAAAATGAAAAAAACATTAAAAACATTGATCACATCGCTAGTATTGTTACTAGCATTTACAGCAGATGCACACACTTTAACTCGTAAAGGATGGTGCTCGAATAGATATTACATTGATGCCACTATAGGTTCACCAAATGGCAAAATCGAAGTTACTGTATATACCAATTCTGGTATGGGCACAATTATCACACAATTAGGTGGAATATCCCCAAATTATACTATAACATATACACTGGACGCAAGTGGTAAATCATCGTTCACGGTTCCACAAATAAATATAAACACAACAGTCTATGTTCGGGTTAAATGGTTTAAGCCAAGTGGATCAGGATATGTTTTAGATAATTGGAATGGAAGTGGTATAAATGCAATAACTACTAATAATTCACCATTACCAGGGTGTACCACATTAGCAATCAAAACATTAGAAATAGTTGATGCTAAAAATGTAAATAACACAACAATTATTCATTTTAAAGCAGAGTCTGACACGGATAATGAAACATTAACTATTAATTATATTATGTTGGATCAAACATTCAAGAGTATTAAAATTGTATTCTGGACTATGTTAAAACCAGAAGACACTTGGGAGGTTATAATTGATAATTTGACAAATAAAGTAATTAGTGTAAAAATAAAAAATAAAATATGAAAAAAATTATATTAATAGGTCTATCATTCATAACATTATTTGGTTGTACGAAAAAGTTAGATGTGGATCCAAAAGTTGATCCAAGTTTAAATCCAAAAGTTGTTAGTATAACATTTGGAAATAAAACATCAAACTCTGTATCAATAAGAAATTAACTTTAAAGGGGAAAGAAACTCTTTCCCCTTTTTATTATAGAATAAAAAACTAAATTTATGAACATACCTACAAAAAAAGAAAATCCTAATGGATTACACCAAAAGTATTTTATTCAAAAGACCAATGGAGAATCAATTGATGAGGGTGCTGAATATTTTGTATTGAGATTAGATGGTGGTGGATCAGATCCTATACATAATGAGGCCTGTCGTCAAGCAGTATTAACCTATGCAACTATAATAAAAAATCATCTACCAAATTTATCAGATGATCTTTTTGAAAGATATGGTGGTGGAGTCATGAAATAAAAATCTAATTTAAATGATAAATGATTATATAATTGATTTTGAAAGATTGAATAGATTAACTGTGCATGAGAATGACAATCCAAATGTAGCATCAAATACATATAATGGTAGTCCAAATTATTGTTATAGTATAACAAGAGGTCTAATTAAAGAGTATATGAAAATTTATATGGATCATCTTGGATCCCGTCATGAGCCAGATGTAAAATTTCAAAAAGCAGTTGAAGTACTACATTGGAATAAGATATTAATTTCTGCTGCTGATATACGTGATCATAAAATCGATGAATTAATATGAAATTACTTTGTATAAAAAATTCATGTTCAGATGATAAGGAAGCCCCACTTGTTAAAAGTGGAAACTATTATACCTTGATAGGAGTTACGACTGGTTTATATTTAGCTGGAACAGAAAATAACCTGTGGTATAAATTACTTGAAACTGGTCCGGTTGTGCATCACTCCTCAGTATTTGTCATACCCGAAACTTGGAACGTTGAAAATAGAGACAATAAAATAAAAGAGATTTTTGAGTTCGTGCCTTCTAATATATAATAAAATATTTGATAAATATTATTATTGTTTTCCATATTTATTTATAAATATATAGATATAGAAAATTATAAAAAAAATATTAGTATGAAACATATTAAGAAATTTAATGAACTTACTAGGGTAAGTAATGATATAGATGTTGAACAGGTTGACGAATCAGTTAAAGAGTGGATATTATCTGGGGCTTTAGCATTAGCTTCTGCTGGTGGACTAAAGGCTCAAAAGGCTAGTGTTGTTGACCTACCAAAGAATCAAGAATATGTTTCAAAAGAAACAAAGTCAGACACAACGCTATCTGTCAATTTTGGAACTGAGTTTGAAAGTGGAACTTATAGATTTAGTAAAGATAAAGCTAAAGAAACAGAGGCTAAGCTAAATCAAATAACAAGTTTCGTTAAAAAATTCAATGGTAGTAATATAACAATTGAAATTGAAGGCAGTGAGTCACAGGTTCCCAATATTGATAGAGAAACTGGTAAAAGATTACCAAAGGGTGGTCTATCAAAAATGCGAGTTGCTGAAGTTCAAGATCTAATTAATAGCCATTTAGATTCATTAATTGGCAAAGGCATATTTAAAGGAAAATATGACACAACAACAAGAATAGGATCAACAACCTATACACTTGGTGAAAACCCACGTCAAGATAAATTTACAAAAGAACAATATGTTAAAGTTACTGTTAAAGTATCTGGAAAATCTGAAGAGAAAAAAGATAAATTTGCAGCATATGCAAAAATAGGTGAGAGAGTTTTTAGAGATAACAAACATGCACTTGGTGATATTTTTGTAAAATCTAGAGAAACAAAAAATATAAAAGATGCTGGAAATGTTGATACTGGTCATGAAGATGTTTTACTAAAAACATTAGATAAAATGGGTAAATATGACGGAGGTAGATATTTAATTCCGTTCGAGTGGTGGAATAAAAATCATAATTACAACGTATTAAGCGAAGATTTAATCAAATATATTAAGGCTAATTTCGAGGTTAAGTAATTGGTAATCAATCAATTATTATATTTGGTAATTAGAATAAAACGTTGTATATTTGTATAAATAATTACTTATGAAAAAGAACTCTTTAGTAAAATATATCGGTGGACAAGACAAAGTTTCTAAAAAATTCTGGCCACTTAATCCAGAAGAAATCTACACTATTAAAGAACTTTGTGAGGCAAACTTTACAACCAAGTCAGGTAAAGAATGGAGAAAAGCTGTTAAGTTAGCAGAAATGAAAGAAATTGCTTTTGACAGAACTATGTTCGTTGAAGTTAAAGCTCCGGTGGAAGTTGACTTAAAAGATGTGTATAACGACACACACTATTTTATTTTAAATAATTTAAATTAATTTCTGTGAAATACTTTAGTAAATACCTTCCTGTAGAAGGCGAAATAAACGAAGGAGACAAGTTTCTCGATCATACAGATAACCTAATAAAAGACGCACATATTCCTGAATTTTACAATAATCCTCACGTACCCTATTTTGATGGATATAAAAAGGTCAAACTCTTTCTCTGTTCAAGAGATATACAAAAGACAGATAAGGAAATCTATGTGCATAAACCAGATGGAAGCGAATCAACTAAAGTAGAACTGATAGATATTATATCAGATAAGGAGAATACAGCAGTAATGTTTAAATGGGGTGAGCAAACTCCAGGAACTCTGATTCAAAATACATTTAAAGTAATAGGAGAAATTTCTCCAGAAGCTACATGGGCGAAGGAAGGAAATGAGTTTAATGAGTGTGAAATCAAAAAGATTGCTTTAATTAACCAATATAATCTTTTAGATAACCCAGATTGGATAGATGGAAGACATGAACAAGGTTATAAAATGTTAATTTTACTAAAAGGTTCATGTGGACACTTTCATTAAAGAAATAAAAAAAAGACATCATTTCGATGTCTTTTTTTATTTTTCACAAATTATTTCTTTCCATAACATTCATAAGGGCCAAAAACTATTTTACACTCACTTCTTAGACTATCCCAAATAGGTTTAGTAGATCCAGTTTCTTTAATAGCTTTGTCATATACCTCTTTTTTCACCCATTTGTCATTATTCCATTTAATTGATGATGATTGCCATTTAAATGATGAAAGTGAACCTGCTGCTAATACAAACATAATTGCACCAAGTGCTGCTGGTTTAATATTAGGGAACCAACTAGCTTCTGTTGCTCTACCATATATGGCAACTGCAAGTACTACCAATAGTACTAGTCCAATTATTTGCCATATAGTAAAATCACCCCTTTCTGAGGCATATTTGTTTGATTGTCCCCATGTAGGTGATATCATCACTTCCTGATGGAATACTTGTACTGGATCTTTTCCAGGTTCAACAACCTCCCACGTAAAGTCGGTAGATTGTCTTTGAGCATAGATAACATTATCGGGATTTTCACTTTTTCCACATCCACTTATAGATATGAGTGCAAAAAATCCTAAAAGAATTGTTAATAATTTTTTCATAAAATTGTTGTTTATTTTTTACTATATATACAAATTATGTTTCCCTGTAATGTTGTAAACAAAGCTTGTTGTTTTTAATATAAATAGTTTATTGCTAAAAAATAATAATAAAATATGAAAAAAATGATATCATTAATGATGATTTTAATTGTTTCCTTTTATTCTTATAGTCAACTTAATTTAGACTCATTAAGGAATAAAGACAGCAACATATACAATTTTGTAATAGATTGGTATGGTGTAAAATACAGAGTCGGTGGTACAACGAAAAGTGGAGTTGATTGTTCTGGATTTAGTAAGAGATTATATGAATCTCGATTCAATATTGAATTACCAAGAATTGCAAGAGAACAATACAAATCAACGAATAGAGTTAAAAAAGATAGCCTTATAACTGGGGATTTAGTTTTTTTCAGAACAAAAACAAGAAGTGGGTGGCATGTCGGTGTATACCTAATGGATGGATATTTTGTACATTCAGCAAGTCGCAAGTCTGGAGTAAAAATAAATAACCTTTCAGATCCTTACTATGTAAGGACATATTTAAGTGGTGGAAGAATATATTTGTAATTGAGAAAACTTTCTTTATATTTGTTATAAATATATTGTTGCCTTGGTGGTGGAATTGGTAGACACGCAGGACTTAAAATCCTGTGATCATTACGATCGTGCGGGTTCAAGTCCCGCCCGGAGTACGAAAAACGCTATTCGTCTGATATGTTCAGATTGATAGCGTTTTT
>JAKIYJ010000003.1 GCA_022708585.1 Bacteroidota bacterium | reverse complement strand
AGACTACTTTTGCACCTCTATCGTGACCATCTTGTCCCATTTTGGCGACCATAATTCTTGGTCTTCTGCCCTCAATAGCAGCAAATTCATCTGCCAATTTACGGGCTTCTTCAAAACTTTTATCACCTTCAATTTCCATAGAATAAACACCTTTTACAGATTTAACATCAGCTTTATATCTTCCAAAGACTTTTTCACAAGCATAGCATATTTCTCCCAAGGTAGATCTTTTACGTGCGGCTTCTATTGACAGTTCAAGTAAATTTCCAGAACCTGTCTTACAACATTCAGTAATAGCATCAAGAGCCAATTTAGTTTCTTCGTTGTTACGTTCTGTTTTTAGTTTTTTAAGTCTTTTTAATTGATTTTCCCTGACAACAGTATTATCAACTTCAAGAATTTCAATGGGGTCCTGTTTATCAGGTTTATATTTATTAACGCCAACAATAATATCTTTGCCTGAATCAATTCTTGCCTGTTTACGTGCAGAAGCTTCTTCAATTCTTAATTTTGGAATTCCTGTTTCAATAGCTTTAGCCATACCGCCCAGTTTTTCAATTTCCTGAATATGTTCCCATGCCTTATGAGTTATTTCGTGTGTAAGTCTTTCAACATAATAAGAACCAGCCCAGGGGTCAATAGCTTTACAGATGTAAGTTTCATCTTGAAGATATATTTGAGTATTGCGGGCAATACGTGCAGAGAAGTCGGTTGGCAAAGCGATAGCTTCATCAAGTGCATTAGTATGGAGTGATTGAGTATGTCCTAATGCTGCTGCCATTGCTTCAATACAGGTACGTGTAACATTGTTATATGGGTCTTGTTCTGTAAGGCTCCATCCAGAGGTTTGACAATGGGTTCTTAAAGCCATAGATTTAGGATTTTTAGGATTAAATTGTTTAACAATTTTAGCCCAGAGCAAACGAGCAGCTCTCATTTTGGCTATTTCCATAAAATGATTCATTCCAACAGCCCAGAAGAAAGAAACACGTGGGGCAAAACTGTCAATATCAATACCAGCAGTAAGTCCAGTTCTCAAATATTCCAATCCATCTGCCATAGTGTAAGCCAGTTCAATATCAGCAGTAGCCCCTGCTTCTTGCATGTGATAACCACTAACACTGATAGAATTAAATTTTTTCATTTTTTGAGAGGTAAAAGCAAAAATATCGGCAATTATCCGCATTGATGGCTGTGGAGGATATATATAGGTATTACGAACCATAAATTCTTTCAATATATCATTTTGTATGGTTCCACTTAATTGATCAAGTTTTACGCCCTGTTCCTCTGCTGCAACAATATAAAATGCCATAATTGGCAGCACTGCGCCATTCATAGTCATAGAAACAGATATTTTATCCAGTGGAATTTGATCGAAAAGGATTTTCATATCAAGTACAGAATCTACTGCAACACCTGCTTTGCCTACATCACCTACAACTCTTTCGTGGTCAGAGTCATAGCCTCTATGAGTGGCAAGGTCAAATGCAATTGATAAACCTTTTTGACCAGCAGCAAGGTTACGACGATAAAAGGCATTAGATTCTTCAGCAGTGGAATAACCAGCGTATTGCCTTATGGTCCAGGGACGAGTAACATACATAGTTGAATAAGGTCCCCGCAAATATGGGGGTATCCCCGCAGCATACGATAAATGTTCAAGATATTCCAAATCAGACTCATCATAAACTGTTTTTAAAGGTATTTGTTCAGCCGTCTGCCATTCTTCATAACTCTCTTTCAAAATTTTATTAGCAGAATATTCATCAGTTTTAAAAGCAGTTTTAAAATCAATATTTTTAAAATCCTGTCTCATAATATTTAACTAAATCTATATTATTATTAAAAAATTATATACAATAATCTTTATTAAAGTTTATATAATACATTTTTAAATATCTATCAATAATTTAAATAGTTTTCTTATGTTTAATTATAAAATATATTAAGAAGTGATGCCTAATTTGTTTTGATAATTTTTAAGAAATTCAATTATATTTGTTTTTATGTTAATAAAATCATCCACGCCGGCTAATTTTAATTCTTCAATAATATCAACTGGATTTCCTGCAACTATAACATAAATATTTTTATTATTATCTTTAATACGTCTAGCTATTTCAGGAGCGAAGTTTTTGTATTCTTCATCTGAGCTGCAAACAACAATTATTGAAGCCGATGATTTTATAGCAGATTCAACACCTTCATCAATATTGTTAAAGCCATAATTGTCAATAATATTAAAACCTGCACTTGCAAAAAAGTTTTGACTGAATGAAGCTCTTGCTTTTCGCATAACAGGATTACCAATAGTAAAAAGAAATACAGAAGGAATTTTCCCGTTTTTTTGTGCATATAATTCTGTTTTCAATCTAATGAGTTCAAAAGGCAGTGCTCCTCTGTATTTTGTTAAATAATTACCCTGGGGTTTAATGTATTGTTCTGATATTTTGTTAATCATATTTTCGGTAGTATCTGGATAATGATTTACTCCGAGAATGCTGATTTTTTTCATGGCAATATCCATATTTCTTTTTTGAGCAATTTTTTCAATTTCGTTTTTTATATAGTCATTCTCCATTGCTTTTGCAAAGCCTCCTTCATTTTCAATTTTTTTAAATAGATTCCACGCTGCTTCTGCAATAGAATTAGTAAGATTTTCTATATAATAACTGCCACCTGACGGATCTGCAACTTTATTGAAATAAGATTCATATTTAAGAATAATTTGTTGATTACGTGCTATGCGAGCAGAGAAATCATTAGCGGATGAAAAGGTAGAATCAAAAGGAGTTACAGTCATTGAATTACAGCCACCCAATGCAGCAGCCATAGATTCGGTTGTGGTTCGCAACATATTAACATAGGGTGAATAAATAGTTTTATTCCATAAAGAATTTACGGCATGAATATAAATAGCGGCGTCATCATCTATAACACCATATTGTTCAACAATTTTAGCCCATAAAGGTTTAGCCGCTCTATATTTAGCAATTTCCAGAAAATATGCAGAACCGGAAGAAAAAGTAAAACTAATTCTTTTAACAATATCTGTTGTTTTGATATTTTTTTCAGATAAAAGATATAAATATTCGTGAGCTAAAGAAAGAGAAAAAGCAAGTTCCTGAACTACACTTGCCCCTGCGTCAGCAAAATGCTGTCCATTAACCTTAATAATCCTAAATGAAGGCAATTCATTAATACATAAGTTAATCAAATTATAAAGTTCATTAATATCATCTTCCAGAGTATTGCAATATTTACCATTGAAAAGATAATAATCGAAAGAATTAAAGTTAAAAGAGCCTTTTACATTAGCCTTATTAATATTATTTTTTTTAATATAGTCTATTAATAATTGAGCAAGAAAAAAATAGGATTCCGAAGTGTAGAAGTCAACGCATATCTTTTCAATATCAATATTATGTAATAAAACAGAAAGTTCATTATATGAATTTATAGAAAGGTTTTTAAAGGCTATTGTTTCTGCTCCTTTTTCAAGAGCGGTACGTGCAAGTTTATTTGCATTTTTTATATTTTCAGATACAATATCTTCGCGTATATACCAATTATTATTTTTTTTATTAGTCCCTCTGTTATAAGGAAAAATTCCAGGCGTACCTCCAGTAAGTGGTATATTTTTCAAGTCAGATTCACGATAGTAAGGTCTTAGTTTTAATCCATCTATTGTTTCCCAGATTAATTTTTTTTCATAATCAGCTCCTTTTAAATCTTCAATGATTTGTTTTTCCCATTCTTGATCCGACACGGAAGGAAAATCTGAAAATAATTTTTCCTTATTATTCATTTCTTTTATATTTAATTAAATTATTAAGAACAAGATTTAAATAATATCAGTATATTTAAGAATAAAATTCAATCTTTTGTCCAGACAAAAGTAGATAAAAAACTTATTGAAAGGTGCTAAATTAATTTTCAGATTATTACTTTTTTAAGCAAAAAAGTTCATAAATATTAAAAGTATTCATCAGCATATAAAAACCAATTTTAAAAGCGAAAATACATTATTACTCATATATAAAACGTATATACTAAATTTTACTTTGTCAGGAAGAAGAATTATTTTATCTTTGGAAATGATTTATAAATTTATAAATCAAAAAAATTAAGGTTTATTCCTTAATTATTAATTAACATAAGTATTAATTTAAATTTTTATCAAAATGGTTGGAGTAAATAAAGTAATTCTTGTTGGGAACCTTGGTAAGGATCCTGACGTAAGGACGCTGGAAAAAGGTGCCAAAAAAGCCTCCTTCTCTCTTGCTACTTCCGAATTTTATAAGGATCAGGAGGGACAAAAAGTTGAACACACAGAATGGCACAACATTGTTTTATGGAACAGGCTTGCCGAAATAGCGGAAAGTTACCTTAAAAAAGGTCAAACCATCTACCTTGAAGGCTCTATTAGGACCCGTACATGGAACGATGAGCATGGAAACAAACATTATGTAACTGAAATTGTTGGAGAAAAACTTAAAATGTTCGGAAGTAAAAGAGATGAAAAAACAAATCTAAGTGAAAAAACTTCGGAAACTCTGCAAACAATAGTTGAACCTGTTGCCGAAGATCCTATAAACGATGATTTGCCCTTTTAATTACCATCTTCTTATTTTCATGTTTATAAAATTTGTTTTCCTGAACCCGTTAGCTGTAAGTGTTTCATTACATTTTATCAGCAGCGGGTTTTCTTATTTTATGATTTAATATCATCTTTTTGTAATTTTGTATCAAATTGAATTTTATTTTTTTTGCATACACTTAAAAAAATCCATAAATTCAAAAATACAAAATTAAATTTATCTATATTTTTTATTGTTTTATATATAATATTAGTTTATTTATTTTGACAAAAAGTAATTCAATATAAAAATGACCTTTCTAAATGCGTTCAACAATTAAATTTCAAAATAATAGAAAAATTAAAATCGAATATCAAAATGGAAAATTTAATAAAATTGAAATTTAATAAAAATTATTTCATATCTTATCATCAATTATTTATCATTTATATATTATTTTTTACTTTTTATCTGTATAAATTTTTTGCATTTTGAATTTGAATTATTAAACCCGAGTTTTTAATAAAAAATAAAATTAATGTTACATTTATTTCAAATAATAATAAACATTTTAGTATTTAATCCTTTAAGTTTCAGTACAATACTGGCATTAATTATTCTATTTATATTTTTATTTTTTTCAGCTATAATATCAGCCTCTGAGACTGCATTTTTTTCTTTAACTCCTGCTGAATATAATATTTTAAAATCTAAACATACAAAATCTTCTGATAGAGTACTTAAACTTTTATCAAAACCGAAGCATTTAATAGCCACTATTCTTGTGGCAAATAATTTTGTCAATGTTACAATAGTCATATTGTCTGCTTTTATAATAAATAATACTATTAATTTTGGTGATAATTACATTCTTGAATTTATTGTTCAAACTATTATTATTACTGCTATTATTTTATTAACAGGCGAGATTATGCCTAAAATATATTCTTCTTATAATGCTTTGAAATTTGCAAATTTTGTTTCAGGATTTATAAGCGTTGTTTCATACCTGTTTAAACCTGTGAGTAATCTGTTGGTTATGACTACCTTTATACCTGACAGAAGGATTAAACGCAAAGGTTTTAATATTTCGATACCGGAACTTTCAAAGGCAATTGAAATTACATCATCAAAAGCAGAAGACGAAGAGGAACAAAATATATTGAAAGGTATTATAAATTTTGGTGATATTGAAGTAAGTGAAATTATGAGATCAAGAATGGATATAGCCGCTGTTGAAGATTCTATTAACTTTGAAGAGTTGCTGAAATTTGTTTTAGATGCAGGCTATTCAAGAATACCTGTATATAGAGACAATCTTGACCGTATCATTGGAATTTTATATATTAAAGATTTGCTTCCAGTGATGGATCAGTCGCCAGATTATAAATGGACTGATTTATTAAGGCCAGCATATTTTGTCCCTGAAAATAAAAAAATCAACGACCTTCTTAAAGAATTCAGAGAGAGAAAAATACATATAGCTGTTATTGTTGATGAGTATGGCGGCACATCGGGTCTTATAACACTTGAAGACATACTTGAAGAAATTGTCGGCGAAATAATGGACGAGTCTGATGAATTGGGGAACGAATTGCTATATACCCGTAAAGATGAAAATACTTTTATTTTTGAAGGTAAAATCAGTTTAAACGATTTTTGTAAAATTATAAATGCTGATGAAAGTATATTTGATGATGTAAGAGGGGAAGCCGATTCATTAGCAGGATTGTTGCTTGAACTTGAAGGCGAAATTCCTTCTAAAAATAAAGAAATAAAATATTCTAATTTCGTTTTTACTATTGAAGCCGTTGATAAACGCAGAATTAAATTAATAAAGGTGCATATTTTAAATGACAAATCATCTTAAAAATATTCAATTTAACTTTTTTAAGTTATCCGTATTATTATTAATCATTAATATAATATCCTGTGATAATGGCAATTATGTTCCGAAACCCCGTGGATATTTTAGAATTAATTTACCTGAAAAAAAATACAGATTATTTGATTCTATTTATCCATATACTTTTGAATATCCTGTTTATTCCACAATAACTCCCTATACCGGCAGCAAATCTTCTGAAAAATACTGGATTAACCTGACGTTTCCTCAATTTAAAGCCGAAATCAACATTAGTTATAAAAAAATTAATAATAACTTTGACATTATGCTTCAAGATGCAGATTTGCTGGTTAATAAACATATTCCAAAAGCCATTGATATTAATTATGAAAAAATAATTCATGATTCTGTGAGAGTTTACGGCTTAATATATGATATTCTTGGTAATGATGTAGCCTCTCCCTGTCAATTTTATCTTACAGATAGCACAAATCACTTTTTGAGAGGAGCCTTGTATTTCAGACTTGCTCCAAATAATGATTCACTTGCACCAGTTATAGATTTTTTGAAAAAAGATATATATCACTTTATAAATACATTTAAATGGAAAGAAGAAAAGTTTAAAAAATAGAGATTACCTTCCCTGTGCAATTGATATAATTTTATGATTTTTATGATGCAACTATATTTACTTCGATTTCCAATTCAACATCAAATTTTGAATATACATCTTCAATAATTTTATTTGCCAGATTCATAATCTCCTGTGAGCTGGCTCCCCCCTTATTAATAAGCACAAGTGGCTGTTTCTCATATATTGCTGCATTCCCCCAACTTTTGCCTTTCCATCCGCATTTTTCTATTAACCAGGCTGCTGCAAGTTTTACTTTGCCATCATCTTGAATAAAATATACAACATCAGGAAATTCTCTAAGGATGTCTGCTAATTTACTTGAAGATACTAAAGGATTTTTGAAAAAACTACCCGCATTACCAATAATATCAGGATTAGGAAGTTTTGTATTTCTTATTTTACAAACAGATTTAAAAATATCATTTATATTGTAAATATCTCCTCCCGATTTTTGCAACTCTTCACCAAGACCTTTGTACGAAATATTGGGCTTTGGAATTTTAGAAAGCTTATATGTTACCGAACTGATAATAAATTTATTTCGCAATTTATCTTTAAAAATACTACGTCTGTATCCAAAATCACAATCTTTATTTTTAAATATTTTTTTTTCTCCTGAAAAAATATCATAAGCATCAAGTTCATATATAACATCTTTTACTTCTGTACCATAAGCGCCTATATTTTGTACAGGACTGCTGCCAACCTTTCCGGGTATCATTGATAAATTTTCCAATCCCCAAAAATTATGTTCAATACAAAATTGAATCAGGTTATTCCATTTTTCACCAGCTTCAGCCTTTATATATACTTCTTTATCATTTTCAGATATGATATTTATTCCCCGAGTATTGATATGAAGTATTAAACCATTAAAAGTTCCCATAAAAAGAATATTGCTACCCCCTCCCAATACAAATATATTTGTAATATTTTCGTTTTTTATAAATTTGATGCTTTCTAAAATATCAATTGTATTTTCTATATTTATGTATAATTTTGTATTAACATCAATACCAAAAGTATTATATTCTTTTAGATTTTTATTTTTTTCAACGTTTATCATCAATATATATTTAAGAAAAAGGCAAAGATAAAAAGATATGAAGTAAAAATACGAATAATATTAATATATTAGGTATATTATCTTTGTAAAAACACGATGGTATAATTGTATATTCTGATATATAAAATTTATTTTAAAATATAATTTAATATGATTAGTTTTTTTATCATCATCGGTAAATAATATTTTCATCAGGTAAAATAATGAAAAAATCAAAAAGAGTAGCAGTGTGTGTTACAAATGATTTAATAACTGATCAGCGTGTGGCACGCAGTTGTGATACTCTTGTGGAAATGGGTTTTAATGTTTTGCTTATTGGTCGAAAGCTTAAAAACAGTTTGCCTTTATCTGATGTTTCGTATAGATGCAAAAGGATGAAATTATTGTTTAATAAAGGTCCTCTTTTCTATGCTGAATACAATATACGTCTTTTTTTTAAATTATTATTCAATAATTCGAATATTTTACTTGCTAATGACCTTGATACCTTATTAGCCTGTTATCTTGTTCATAAAATAAAAAAAACAGTTGTTGTTTATGATACACATGAATATTTTACAGGTGTACCCGAACTTGTTAATCGTAATGTGGTTAGAAATATATGGGAAACAATTGAAAAAGTTATTTTTCCAAAACTGAAAGATGTAATTACTGTAAATGATTCTATTGCCCAACTATATTACGAGAAGTATAATGTAAAAGTAAATGTTGTCAGGAATGTTCCTGTCAGGAAAGAACTGCCAGAAAATATTTCAAGAGCCGACCTTGGTTTACCTGAAAATAAAAAAATCATTTTATTGCAAGGCGCTGGAATAAATATTAACAGAGGAGCTGAAGAAGCAGTTGAATCAATGAAATATGTAGATGATAAAGTTATGCTTCTTGTAATAGGTGGAGGTGATGTTTTACATATTTTACAAAATATTGTATCTAAAAACGGGCTTGAAGAAAAAGTTTTGTTTATTCCAAAACTACCGCCTGATGAGCTTTTCAAATATACTGTTTGTGCTGATCTGGGATTAAGCATTGATAAGGATACCAATATTAATTATAGATACAGTTTGCCCAATAAATTATTTGATTACATAAATGCAGGGGTTCCAATTTTAGCATCAAGGCTTCCCGAGATAGAAAAAATTATAAATAAATACAAAATTGGAACTTTTATTGAAAATCACAATCCTGAACATATATCTAAAAAAATATTTTTTTGTATAAATAATGATTCTTTGATTGCGGAATGGAAAAAAAATATTAAAATTGCAAAGGAAGAATTAAATTGGGAAAATGAAAAAAGAATTTTCAAAAATATTTATCAAAAATACCTCTAAAAGGCACGTACACATAGTAGCTTTCGACATACCTGTTCCTCCAAATTATGGTGGTGTAATTGACATTTATTATAAACTGCTGGCATTAAAACAGGAAGGGATTAAAATACATCTGCATTGTTTCCAATATGGAAGGCATCCTTCTCCTGAACTTAATGATATATGTGAAACAGTAAATTATTATAAAAGATATATATCAAAAAAATATCTTGTAAAAAGGCGGCCTTATATAGTTGTTACCAGAGCATCAGAAGAATTGCTCGAAAATCTTGCTTTTGACAATTATCCTATTTTGTTTGAAGGTTTACATACTTGTTATTATTTATCTCATAAGCGTTTAAAGAAAAGACGAAAAATTGTTCGTACTCATAATATTGAACATGAATATTATGAGAATCTTGCAAAAGTTGAAAAAAATATATTCAAGAAATACTATTTTCTTAATGAAGCATCTAAACTAAGGCGTTATGAAAGTACTCTTGAACATGCAAATGGAATTGCCTGCATATCTCATCATGATAAGATGTATTTTTATAAAAAATATAAAAATGTAGTTACTGTAAACGCCTTTCATCCAAATAATAGTGTAACTTCAAAAACCGGACTAGGTAAATATGCTTTATATCATGGCAGTCTTGATGTTGGTGAAAATAATCAGGCTGCATTATATCTTGTTAATGAGGTATTTAATGATATTGATATACCTTTAATAATAGCAGGGAATAAACCTTCCCGGGAATTGCAGAATGCGGTAGAGAGTAAACGAAACATTGAAATCAGAACCAAATTAAGCACTGATGAAATACATTTTCTTATTGAAAATGCACAGATTAATGTGTTACCGACTTTTCAATCAACAGGAATAAAATTAAAACTTTTAACAGCACTTTACAAAGGCAGACATTGCATAGTAAACACACCTATGGTTTATCAAACAGAGCTTGAATCATTGTGTACAATAGCAGATACTCCGCAGGAAATGAAACAAAAAATTGCTGAATTATTTGTTACACCTTTAACCGTTTCTGATATAGATAAACGACAGGATTGGTTGGCAACAAAAGGATTTTCCAATACACACAATGCCCATCAACTCATCAGAATGCTGTTTTCCTGATTTTTATCTAATTCTCTTATTTCGCCATTTTCAAATTTTATGGTTCTGGACGGATATTTTTGAATTAGGGGGTAATCGTGTGTTGCAAAAAGCACAGTAGTACCTGTTTTGCTGATTTCTACAAGCAGTTTTAAAATTTCCAGAGAAATTAAAGGATCTAAATTGCCGGTAGGTTCATCAGCAAGAATTATTTCGGGCTTATTAATTAATGCTCTGGCAATAGCCACTCTTTGCTGTTCTCCTCCCGATAATTGATGGGGCATTTTGAATCCTTTAGTAGTAAGCCCTACATTGGTCAGAACTTCCTGTGCTCTTTCCATCATTGCAGTTTTGTTTTTCCATCCAGTAGATTTCATAACAAAAAACAAATTTTCATTCACGCTACGGTCAATCAAAAGTTGAAAATCCTGAAAAACAATTCCAATTTTTCGTCTAAGATATGGAATCTGTTTGTTTTTAATTTTTCTTAAATCATAACCAGCAACAAAAGCCTGCCCATCAGTTACAGGTAAATCAGCATACAGTATTTTCAAAAGGCTACTTTTACCACTGCCAGTTTGACCAATAAAATAGACCAACTCGGCTTTTTTAGCAACAAAGGATACATTCTTTAAAATTAATATTTTCTTTTGAAATACTGGAACCTTTTCCAGCATTATTATATTTTCATCATCAATTATCACTATATATTGGAATTAAAAGTTAATTATGTCAATAAGTTTGTAAAGTTAGTAAAATTTCCAGTAAAGACTATTTGCAATTTTATGTATTTTCATTTAAAAATTCAATTTTTTGTGTATTTGTATATTAATCAAAAATTTTAATGTAAATTTGTAATTGAAACAAAAATTCTGATACTATGAGCGAATTAATACAGTTGTGTCTTGATGAAGCCCGTGAAAATATGGAACTTACATTGCATCATCTTGAAAAGGAATTTCAAAAAATAAGAGCAGGGAAAGCCACTCCTCAGATGCTTGAAGGGGTATGCATTGATTATTATGGCACTTTAACTCCAATTGAGCAATTGTCTAATATTACCACCCCTGACCCACGCCAGATAATCGTTCAACCCTGGGACAAAAGTATTTTAAATGCAATTGAAAAAGCAATACTGTCAGCCAATCTTGGTTTTAATCCTAAAAATGAAGGCGAAGTATTAAGAATCATTGTTCCACCCTTAACAGAAGAAAGACGAAAGGAACTTGCTAAAAGTGCTCATACAAAAGCTGAACATGCTAAAGTGGCAATCAGAAACATACGCCGTAATGCAAATGAAACAGCTAAAAAACTTGAAAAAGATGGTGAACCCAAAGATGAAATTAAAAAACTTGAAACCAATATACAGGATTTGACTGATTCTTATATTTCTAAAATAGATAAACTTATAGAAGCAAAAGAAAAAGATATAATGACAGTTTAATCTATTTTATTATACTTTTAACCCTTGAGTGCAATTATTACAAATATCGATTTTTTTACGATTTTTTAATATCATTTCTCTAAATTTTTTTGCCTTATTACTTTTCCATATTTTACTGAAATTTTGATTGTCTATTTTTCCATAACTATGTTGAGCATCTTTATCAAAGCAACAGGGGACAACTATACCGTCCCATGTTATAACACAAGAAGACCATAATAAAAAACATTTATCAGGCAGATTGTTTTTTATTTTCCATTGGCCAATGTTATTTTTTACATATCTTGAATATGTATTCATCTTCGGAACAAGAGAATTTTCTTTATTATCAAGATTATAAAATTGGGCTGTTTTAATTTCAACTCTGTCAACTCCAAGTTCTTTACCATATTTAACAATTTCTTTTAAATAATTTTCATTTGATGCCAATGCCAGACATTGTAATATTACAACTGGATTGCTGTATTTAAGTTCTTTACGTTTGTGTATTAAATTTTTAATACTTTCAATTACTTTATTAAAATCGCCTCCTTTTCTATATTGTTCGTAGCTTTCTTGAGAAATTCCATCAAGTGAAAAAATGATTTTTCCCAATCCGGCTTTAATTATTTTTTGAGCGATTTCTTCTGTAATAAAATGTCCATTTGTTGATATTACAGTAAATATTTTGGATTTCGATGCATAATGTATCATTTCGTATAATTCAGGATTAATAAAGGGTTCGCCCTGGAAATAAAGATTAAGATAAAATGTATGTTTTTTAACTTGATCAATTATGTTTTTATACCGGTCGATTGAGGCAATCCCTTTGTTTCTTTTAAGTTCTCCTTTTCCTGTTGGGCATTCGGGGCATTTAAGATTACAAAAGTTTGTTGGTTCATAAGTTATAGCATAAGGGAAACCAGGGGTAATATTTTTTTTTGTAATATATGATAAAAAATAGCCTGTTTGAATTAAAATACAGTTAATAAGTCTATATATATTAAGTTTATTTAGAATTCTAAATTTTTCTTTTAATAAAATAAAATTCACTTGAAATCAAATTTTTTCTGTTATTTTTTGAGCAATTCTAAATTGGTTCAAAAATTCTTTTGCAACGATTCTTACTACAATATAGGAAGGGATTGCAAGTATCATTCCTGGAATTCCAGCAATTGTAGCAGCAATAAGTATTACAAGAAACAGTTCAAGAGGATGTGCACGTACACTTTTTGAAAAAATAATGCTTTGCAAAATATAACCATCTATAATATTAACGCCAACAAAAATTGCTATCATTTTTAAAATTAAAGGCAGCATTTGAGAATAAAAATCCATATCAAGATTTATACTTATACCTAATAAGACTCCAATAGTACCACCAATAATTGGGCCTACATAAGGTACAATATTCATAATACCCGCAATTACTCCTATAATTAGTGCGTTTTTAAGTCCGAGCAGTGACATACCAATGGTTATAACAGTAATAACAATGCAAACATCAAGGCATAACCCTAAAAAATATTTGGTAAGTAAACGACGACAGGATGAAAGTATATTTATAACTTCTCTTTGATATCGTAAAGGAGTAATAAGCATAATTCCATTCATAAACAGATTTTTATCTTTAAGAAAGAAAAAAGTTATAAAAGCTGTTGAAAATATTGCTACTATTACATTACCTGCAATAGAGAATAATCTGCTAAAGAAATCTGAAAAGGTACCGATATTTAAGAAAGAAAAAAGTTTTGTTGTTATTATAGTTTCAATAGTTTCCTTTTCTGAAAGTAAACCATATTTGTACATCAACATTTGAAGATTATAGATAGGGTCTTCCAATGATTGAGTAATGGCTTCAAGATTTATTTCTGACAATACTGATGCCTGACTTATGATAAAAGGGACTATGGCTCCAATAAATGTAAAAATCAATAGAAAAAGTATAAGTAGAGTTAAAGAAGTACTTAGAATGTGTGGGAATCTAAATTTTCCTATTTTAATTTTATCGAACCATTGAACTATGGGTTGCCCGATAATAGATAAAACTGCCGCTGCAAGGATATATAAAATAATTGAAAAGAAATACCATACTATAAATCCTGCAATTGTCAGTCCTGCTAAAATAAATAGCCAGTTTTTTTGAGTATTGCTCGTCATAAAATATTTTGAAATATACTTCTTCTAATATTAACTATTAACAATTTTAAAGCAAAGATAGATATTTTTATCAAGGATAATTTAGTTTAAATATTGCTTTTGAAATTTTTCCTCCCGGTAAAGGATTTAATTTGGATATTTTTACTTCAGCTTTGTGGATTTCAGGAAAATTATTAATTAATTCATTCATTATGCGTCTTGCTGCATTTTCAAGAAGTTTGGATTTTATCTCCATCTGCGTTTTAACTGTGTTATATATTTGGAGATAATCAATAGTTTTATTTAAATCATCACTGGTTTCAGCGTCACAGGTATCAGTTTCAATTTGTATATCAACTCTGAATTTTGTACCATTAAGTTGCTCTTCCATTGAACAGCCATGATATGAATAAAACTCCATGTTTTTCAATATAATAGTTCCCATAATTTTTATTATATAAATTTATTTTTACAACCTCGCAAGTTAGCAACAATAAATATTGATAAAATATTTTTAACTTTTTTTATTTAACTGGTTTATTATTTATATTTGTTGATGAAGGATTATAAAATAAAGTCAATTAAAAATTATAATTTATCTTTGCAATGAAAAAACAGAAAATATATGAGAATAATAGAATCAACAATAATTGCTTCCATATTTTTATTAATTATATCATGTAATTCAAATAATAATAAGACAGAAAAAATAGATTTACAAAAAGAAAGTGTAGATAAAACTCAAAAAAATTATGTTAATATATCCGCATCGGATGATTCGTATGAACTTGTGATGTATTGGGCAAAGTATTTTAAACAAAAATATCCTGATGTAATTTTAAATATTCAAAAATCAGATACATTTATTGACAATAATAACAATATTATCATAACAACAAATTATCCTGAAAATTATGATAAACTCTGGCATATCAATATTGCAAAAGACATAATAATACCAATAATCAATTCCAATAATCCATTTATTCAGAAACTTGTTTTTCAAGGTATCAAACCTGAGGAATTATATTCCTTGTTATTTACTGGTAACATTTCGACATGGGATGCACTCGTTGATTCAAAAAAAGGCAAAAATCCTGTAATAATATATCGTCAAAATGATATGTCGGGGGCAACAACAGTTTTAAGAAAATTTTTACATGCTGAAAATGATAATATGTTAGGCAAAATATTGAATAATGATGCTGAAATAGTTGCAAGTGTTAAAAGCAATATATTTGGTTTGGGATTTTGCAGTTTCAATCTGGCGTACACGAGTAATGGAAAATATAAAACATCAGATATATATGTATTACCTTTTGATATAAATTCAAATGGTATTGCTGATGATGATGAACTGGTTTTTGACCGCAGGGATATATTGCTCGATGCTTATAAGAAAGGGAAATATCCTGTTGAACTTACTCGATTTACAAGAGTTTTTATGAAATCGAAACCAGAAAATGAAGCAACTTTAAATTTTATATACTGGCTACTTGGTGAAGGGCAAAATTATCTTGAACAATTTGGTTTAATAACTTTATCTATTGAAGAAATTGAAATTGCAAAAAAGTTTTAGTTTATATAAAACTGTCTCAATAGCAGGTTATATCATTTCAGTTTTATTGAGGAGTTATTGTCGATAAGAGTATTATTTTCTGGAAATGGCTTTAATAGCGGCTTCAACAATATCAATAGAATCGAGATGAAATTTAGCAAGCAGTTCATCAGGTTTGCCCGATTCTCCAAATTTATCATCAACGGCAACATACTCAAGGGGTGAAGGAATAAATTCCGCTAAAATTTGGGCTATACTGTCACCTAAACCTCCATTTTTCAAATGTTCTTCGGCACTCACTGCTGCACCTGTTTTGTAAACTGACTCAATCACAGATTGCTTGTCAATAGGTTTGATAGTATGTATATTAATTACTTCTGCATTGATATTTTTTTCTGATAATATTTTAGTTGCTTCAATAGCTTTCCATACCAGATGGCCTGTTGCGAAGATACTGACGTCATTTCCATCAACAAGTTTAATTGCTTTACCTATTTCAAAGGGGGTGTTTGCAGAGGTAAAATCGGGGACTTTTGGTCTGCCAAATCTAAGATAAACAGGTCCATAATGATTTGCAATAGCTAATGTAGCAAGATATGTTTGAGTAAAATCGCATGGATTAATGACAGTGAAGCCTGGCAACATTTTAATCAGTCCAATATCTTCCATAATTTGATGTGTTGCTCCATCTTCTCCGAGAGTTATGCCAGCATGTGAGGCACATATTTTAACGTTTTTTTGAGAATAGGCTACTGATTGTCTCAGTTGGTCATAAACTCTACCCGATGCAAAATTTGCAAAAGTACCTGCAAAGGGAATTTTTCCGCAAGTAGCAAGTCCGGCTGCAACTCCAATCATATTAGATTCTGCGATACCAGCCTGAAAAAAACGTTCAGGAAAAGAAGAAGCAAAAGCATACATTTTTACAGAATCTGTAAGATCGGCACATAAGGCAACTACATCAGTATTATTTTCTCCCAGTTCTAACAAGGCTTTGCCAAACCCGGAACGTGTTTCTTTATTACCTCTATTAATATATTCAATCATAATAAATAATAAAAATTATTGAAATAAATTTATCTTTGTTGTTTTGCCAGATTCAATAGTGAATTTTTTTTCAACCGTATAAAAAGCTCTTAACACATATCTTGACCTGAAAACCACTCTATAATTACCCGGAAGTAAATACAGGATTTGATTTTCAGAATTTTCATCAAGGTTATAAATCCATTCCAGACTGTTGTTTTGTTCATTATAAATACTGCCATAGCCTTTGGCAAAAGTTTGAATATTTGCCATACCCGCATTGGGAATTTCAACAGTTGTTGTATGACTTTGTGATATATCAACATCTTTAATAATTAAACGTGGCAAAGACAATACTTCAAGGTCATATTTACCTGTAATGTATTTTTCGGTTGTTCCAAAATATTGAACATGTAAAATATCAGTATCGCCTGATTTTTTGATAATACAGGGCAAATTTTTATTGGTAATATTATAACCTGCTGTTTTTAATTGCAAGTTTCCTTGTGGTACTTTAACAGAAATAACAGTATGTTTTCCGGGGTTAAGTTTAATGCTATCAATTTTTGCTGGAGGTATAGTATGTACCACAATATCATATACAGGTAACGGGTCAATTATAAGGGTATCTGGAACTCCTTTGGAATTAAGAGTATGAATAAAATTATATTTAATACAGCCTGAAAAATTATCATAAAATGTCATATTAACGTTAGTTTCAGTAGGTTTATCATTAATATCAAGCAGATTAACCTGGGCTGTGGTTGAATTAAGAGCTTGAGAGATAACAATATTAAGGGCAGTGCGAAATGATTTTTCGCTTGTAGCATCGAAGTATGTACCCACACAATCGAAAGCTTCTTTAAAGTTTTTTCCAATACCAATAATAAAAGGTTTAAGTATAATTCCTTTTTTTTGCAATGCAAGTGACACAGCACAGGGATCGCCTCCACATTCTTCTATTCCATCTGTAATAAGAATAATAATATTACGGCAGTTATCACATTCAGGAAAGTCTTTTGCGGCAGATTCGAGTGAAACAGCTATTGGGGTAGTTCCTTTGGGAGAAATTGATTTAAGTTTATTTTGAATTTTAGCAATATTATCAGGAGCCAAAGGCACTTCAAGTTTTGTATCATTACAATCTTGTGGAGGGAATTTTTTAAGATGCCCAAAAACTCTTAATCCAAGTTCGAGATTAGGGGTGTTGGCAAGGCTATCAAGTAATTCGGACAATAATTTCTGGGCTATATTTATTTTCAGGTCACTTTGCCATTTCCCTGTCATACTTAATGATGCGTCAAAAATGAACATTATTTTTGTAGTAGGTACAGGTGGTTCTTTATCAAGATTTTTAATTTGAGAATAAGCCAGATTAACTGGAATACAAACGACAAAAAATAAAAAAAAGACACGTAATAACTTCATCAATAAAAGATTAAAATATGATAATTAGAATTAATAATCTTCATTTTGTCCTTCTGCCAATTGAGCTAAAGCTCTTTCAAGTTGAGCATCATCAGGAGGTACTCCATGCCATTTATGAGAATTTTCCATAAAATCAACACCTTTCCCCATAATGGTTTTCATAATAATAATAATCGGCATAGATTTTCCTGATAATGATTTAGCATGAGCCATAGTATCTATAATATTTTGAATATTATTACCATCCATTTTTAGAACTTTCCATCCAAATGATACCCATTTAAGTTGCAAATCGCCCAATGAGATAACATCTTCAACATTGCCATCAATCTGTTTACCATTATAATCAACTACTGCAATAATGTTATCTACCTTGTGAGCTGCTGCGAACATAGCGGCTTCCCAGATTTGACCTTCCTGCAGTTCGCCATCACCAGTAAGGCAGTAAACAAAATTATTATCATTGTCTAATTTTTTCGCAATGGCAGCACCAATAGCACAAGACAGTCCCTGTCCCAATGAGCCGGAAGCCATTCTAATACCTGGTAATCCTTCCGCTATTGAAGGATGCCCCTGTAAACGGGAATTGATTTTTCTAAGTGAAGATAATTCACTTATGGGAAAATATCCCGATCTGGCAAGGACACTATACCATGCTGGAGCTATGTGTCCATTAGACAAAAAAAACATATCTTCTCCTTTACCATTCATCCTGAAAGAATCAGGATTATGTTTCATAATGTTGAAATATAAAGTCACTAAAAAATCGGTACATCCCAATGAACCACCAGGATGACCCGAAGCAGCTCCATGTATCATTCTTAACACATCTCGCCTGACCACACAGGCAATTCTTTGCAATTCTTCTATTGATTTCGACATAATTTGCATTTTATTAATAAAATTGCGATGTCAAAAATACAGGTTTTTATTAATCTTAATAGAAAATAATATAATAAAATACGGATTTCTTTTTTGAGGCACTATACAAAAAAATATGTTTTATTCTAAAAATGTTACAATAAAAAAAAGTAAATGTTAATATTGGCAATAAATGATAAATCGTAAATAATTTACCTTTTCTTTCTCTTCGGAAAAACAACCAATTTTTATTCTTTTGCATATAAATTAAAAATTATCATTTATTTTTGCAACAAATAATAGTTAATTAATGATTCACTCCATAAATTTAAGCAAAATAAAATTATTAATAACATCAGCAATATTTTTATTATTTATTTCATGTTCTGAAAAAACTCCTCCACTACTCACTGAAAAAATAGAATACGATGTATCAATAAAAAATGATGATGAAAATACAAATTGGTGGGTTCAAAATTTAGAGGGGGCAACACGTGAAAAAATTGTAAATGTTCTTGTAAACGCTGCACTGTCAGGTAAATATAAAGTTTACGATTATGATAATAATTTGCTTGATAATAAAGAAATAGAACTAATATTTAAACAGCCTGTCAGTTATACTTTACCATCAATCTCAAATCCAGATGTTGACTCAGTTATTAATACTTATAATGAAATAGATAAACGCGATATTTGCAAAATTATCTTTTTAGAAAAATGGTATTTTGATGAAAAAAATCTTAATTTTTCCAAAAAAGTTATAGGTTATGGACCTGTAATAAAAAAATACACTGTTGATAATGAAACTGGAGAAAAAATACTTAAAGGCTATATGCCATTATTTTGGATTTATCTTGATGACAGTTATCCTTCCAAACTAAAGAATTAACTTCCAGCAGTTTTACCTTCAACAACTATAACCATTTCACCTTTAAAAGTAGTATTTTTAAAAAGTATTGACAATTCTTTCAGACTGCCCCTGTAAGTTTGTTCATAAATTTTGGTGAGTTCGCGCGAAACAGATGCTTTTCTATTTTCACCAAAATATTCACAAAATACATCTAAAGTTTTAGATATTCTACGAGGGGATTCATAAAATATCATAGTTCTGATTTCGGACGATAAAGACTTTAATAAAGAAGAGAGTCCCTTTTTAACAGGCAAAAATCCTATAAAAACGAATGAATTGCAAGGAATTCCAGAAACCACAAGAGCGGGGATAAAAGCAGTAGGACCTGGCAGGCATTCTACACTAATACTGGATTTTATACATTCTCTGACAAGCAAAAATCCTGGGTCCGAAATGCCAGGTGTTCCTGCATCTGTAATAAGAGCAATGTTTAATCCTTCAATAATTTTATTTACTATACCCGAAACGTTATTATGTTCATTATATGAATGGTAAGACAAAACTTTTTTTGAAATATTGTAATGCTTTAATAAAACAGAAGCCTTTCGAGTATCTTCGGCAAGAATTAAATCCACCTCCTTTAAAATTCTTATTGCTCTCAAAGTAATATCTTCCAGGTTGCCTATTGGCGTTGGCACAAGTATAAGTTTACTCATATTACAAGATTTTCAAAAAGCCTGTAATAAGTTGGAACAATTGATTATAGGCTGTAAAAGGCAATTTTTGAGGTTTATCTTCAATATTATGATATTCACGATGTTCTTTTCCCATAGTATATATAAATAAAGACGGGACGCCCTTTTCGTAAAAAGGATAATGGTCACTATTTGCAGAAGCACCACGAGCCTTAACAGAAGCCACCAGATTATACTGCTTATTGTAATCATATATTTTATTAAAAAAATAAGGAAATTTAGTTCCGTTAACAACAGTAATACCTTCGCTTCCGGTGCCAACCATATCAAGGTTCAAAACCAATTTGATTTGATTAAGAGGGAAGCGGGGATTATTAACATAATAAAAAGAACCGAGCAATCCGACTTCTTCGCCTGAAAAAGCCATAAAAACGAGAGAATAAGGCAAACTGTCTTTATTGTCAGAGAAATGTCGAGCAAGGTCAAGCATCAATGCTACTCCACTTGCATTATCATTAGCTCCAGGAAAATACACATCTTTGCCCATCAGCCCAAGATGATCATAATGTGCAGTAATAACAACAAAAGTATCTTTATATAAATAACCAGGAATATAAGCCATAACATTTTTTGTAGTATATTCAGTTTTAAAAACCGATTCTGAAACAATACTTACTTTTTTAACTCTTTTAAAATTTTTTTTCAAAACTTCAGCAGCAAAGTATTCAACAGGATATTGTCCTTCAGAAATATTCCATGCTGGCAATTTGTTGTATTCATATAAAATACCAGCTGCTTTTAAAGGATTATTGTACAATTTTTCCTCAAATTTATTATCTGTAATAATTATTTTATTTGAAAAATCGATTTGAGATATTTTATAATATTTATTAAAATTATTAAAAGCCTTCGTTTTAAGACGAAATATATCTTTTTCGCCTGTTAAAGAGTTTGAATAGGAACATACATAAAAATCTTTAGCGGTAATAAATTTTTTATTTTTTGATGATATTGAAACTACTTTCGGGAAGGTATTTACGGAAAGGGAAAAATTTTGAAAATAAGAATTACCAAAACTTTGAATATTGTTTCTTTTAAATTCATCAGCAATAAATTGAGCCGCAATACTATCGCCGCCATTAACATAAGCCCGACCATACATTCCATAAGCAGCAAGAGTATCAACTGTTTTGCGGGCATAATTTAAATCCTGACAAAATAAGTTTGACTGTAAAAAGAAAAAAACAATAAATATAAAAATTATAGTCATAAAAAAAATTATAAAAATCTACGTGAAACCAGATTCATAAGGATAATATAAGATTCATTTGATTCATCCCATTCTTTTTTTAATTTCATTTCGTTAATATATTTTATAGCAGACTCAAGGTTTTCCTTGTTATTCACTTTATCAATAAACAGGTTATATTCCTGCAAGTCACCATCAAAAAGTTCATTTAATAAAAGGAACTTTTCATTAATTCTAATTGAGGCTTTCAAATCTGATATTGGTGTTTGTTGCATTTTAGAGGCAATAGTATTGTCTTGTTTGTTGGCTGCTATTATTTCATTAAGTGATTTTGTATCATCACGATATTTATCAGCAACAATAGGTTGATTATTGACTTCAAAAAATAAATCTCTTTCATTTTTATGAATTGTTTTACTTTTCTTTTTAGCATTTGAAAGTTTTGTCTGTATATTTTCAGTTTCAGATTTTTGTTCCTCAGCCATTATTGCAGTTTCAGAAGGTTCTGTATATGTTTCAATATGAGATTCAATAGTTTTAAGATTAATTTCTTTGTTATTTATTATTTGATTTGTTGTTTCGCCAATAATAGTTTTCTCGATTTCTGATATTTTTTCAGTTTCAGAAACAGAAGTACTCTCGGTTTTTGGACCCGTATTTTGAACGGGCAAAGAGTTTATCTTTTCAAGGTCTTTACAACATTGATAAAATTGTTTAATATTATCAAGTAAAATATCTATTTCAATAAGAGGTATATTTTCATTATAACTTGTAATAATTGCTGTTTGTTCATAGATTACCTCTTTTAATCGATTAATTTCTTCAATAATAATTTTTCTGTTCATTATATAAATATATTTTTTAATAAATTTTACAAAATCAAATTATTTTAAATTATTTTTGTTTTTATAAAAATCTGTAAAGGTAAAAAAGATAATCGGATAATTAAAATTCTGAACAAATGTTTTTAGAAAATACATCTCGCAATAATAATCAAGCAGGTTACATTGAAGTAATATGTGGTTCAATGTTTTCAGG
>JAKIYJ010000112.1 GCA_022708585.1 Bacteroidota bacterium | reverse complement strand
AAATTCCTCAACCCAATTATAATCTTGAAGTTGGATCAGATACTTCTTGCCGACAAATAGGCAAAATGATAATCCGTTTTGAAAATGTTATTGAAAAAGAAAAACCAGATCTTGTTATTGTTTTTGGTGATACCAATTCTACTGCTGCTGCTTCAATTGTTGCTGTAAAACACGGAATTAAGCTTGCTCACGTTGAAGCAGGACTTAGAGAATTTAATAAATATATTCCAGAAGAAAGCAATAAACTTATTACTGATATACTTGCCGACTTTTATTTTTGCCCCACTCCTACTGCTGTTGACATATTAAAAAATATGGGCATTACTTGTGGAGTTTATAATACAGGTGATGTTATGATAGATATAATTGAAAAATATAGATATTATATTGAAAATAATACTCAAATTTTAGACAAGTTGCATTTAAGTAAATATAAATATGTATTTGTTACCTGCCATAGAGCTGCTAATACTGACAATCCTCAAAATCTTAAAAATATTCTTAAAGCTATTAACAGTTTGAATAAAAAAGTTGTTTTTCCTGTTCATCCGAGGACTCAAAAAATTATTAAAGAAAACAATCTTGACAATCTTATGATTTCTCCTTATATTATTAAAACAGAACCTCTATCATATTTTGATTCACAAACTCTTATAATGTATGCCGATTATGTTATAACAGACTCAGGCGGAGTAACAAAAGAAGCTTATTATCATAAAGTGCCAGGCATTCTTGTAGATACTCAAACCGAATGGATTGAAACTGTTAACGAAGGCTGGAATAAACAAGCGGGACCAAATACTGAAAAAATTCTTAACTTTGCTACTTCTATTGAACGTCCCAACTTCCACAGTAATTGTCTGGGCGATGGTCACGCTTCTGAAAAAATTGCAAAAATATTACTTGATAATTTATGAATCAGCAAGATAAGAAAAAAATACTTCTACTGTCTTTTTATTTCCCACCTTGTAATATTACTGCTTCGCAAAGAATGTATAGTTGGGCTAAATATTTGAAAAATTATGGGTTTCAACCTGTTGTTATTACACGTCGCTGGGATTACCCTATAAAATCCCAGATTGATGCTTACCGTGAGTGTGGACCAGAAATTATTCACGAAATTAATGATGATTATGAAATTTATTTTTTGCCCTACAAGTCAAACATAAGAGATAAAATTTTAGTTAAATATGGTGAGAAACGCTTCAGCAAAGTAAGACGACTGTTGACATTAATAGAAATAATATCTTTTAATTTTACTAACTTTTTTCTTTCATATAAAAATTTATATGACTTTACTTTAAACTATCTGAAAGAAAATAATGATGTTAGAATTCTAATAACATCAGCTTATCCTTTCCCAATGTTCCGATTTGCGTATAAACTTAAAAAAAAATTTACTGATTTACAATGGTTTGCTGACTATAGAGATTTATGGACAACACGTAACGACAGCCTTTTTATTCCTAAAAACACTTTCTGGGGTAAAATAAGATGGAAATTGGAACCTCGTTCTGAAAAAAAATGGCTCTCTAACTCTACTGCTTTTATTTCTATTTCTGAAAAATATATTGATATTATTGGAAAATTTATTAACAAACCAGGAATCCCTGTTTTTAATGGCTTTATGGAAGAAGATTATAATATAAATATTGATACCGTGCCAAATAACATATTTTATATAACATACCTTGGTACCCTAAAATCAATACAAAAAATTGAAGTTTTTCTTGATGCCTTTGAAAAAGTAGTTCGTTATTTTAAAGATAAAGTAAACATTAAATTAAGATTTATCGGCACTGCTTATGAAGAAGACGCAGCTGACAGATTGATTAATTATACAAAAAATTATAGCGAAAATGTCTTGATAACAAAACGTATTGACAGGAAAAAATCTATTAAAATGGAAATGGAATCGCAATTACTTTTACTTGTATCATATAGTGGAGGTACAGGTGGAGGTACAGGCTCTAAAACCTACGAATATATAGGTACACGCAAACCCATACTCCTTTGTCCATCCGATGGAGCTATTATGGAAGATATTATTAAAAAAACCGGACAGGGATTTTATTGCAATACTTCTGATGAAGCTTATAATTTGCTGGTCAATCTTATTGATGAACATTACAAAACTGGCACAATAGCCTTGCCTGATTGTAATGATGAGGCCAGAATGTTTTTCTCAAGAAAAAAACAAACTGAAATACTAGCAACAGCTATAAATAAATTTATTGAATAAATCTGATTACTAATTGTATCTTTTAAATGTCAGGTTGTTTAACTTTACAACTTATAACAATTATTAAATTAAAGCAAGTTAATGAAATATTACATAATTGCAGGTGAATCTTCTGGCGACTTACATGGCGCAAATTTGATGAAACATCTTAAACGTTTTGATGCTGAGGCAAAATTCCGTTTCTGGGGCGGTGATATGATGTTAAAACAAGATGATTCAATAGTTAAGCATTATAAGGATTTGGCTTTTATGGGCTTTACCGAAGTACTTACACATTTATATACTATATTTAATAATTTAAGACTATGCAAAAAAGATATTATAAATTTTAAACCGAATGTACTTATTCTGATTGACTATCCAGGATTTAATTTACGTATTTCCAAATTTGCAAAAAAATCAAACATAAAGATTTTTTATTACATCTCTCCACAAATATGGGCATGGAAAAAATCAAGAATAAAAACAATTAAAAAAAATGTTGATAAAATGTTTGTGATTCTGCCTTTTGAAAAAGATTTTTACAAATCATGCGGAATGGATGTTGATTTTGTAGGGCATCCACTACTTGATGTAATTGAAGATTATCAAAAAAATAATGCAAGTGACAATACATCAAACAAAAATATAGTAGCAATTTTACCAGGAAGTAGAAAACAGGAGATAAAAAAAATGTTGCCTGTAATGCTTGATGCTGCTGCAAATTTTCCAGATATGCAATTTGTTGTGGCTGGCATTTCTTCTGTTGACAAACATGTTTATGATATTATTTCAAATTATAAAAATGTGGTTATTAAATATGACTGTACTTGTGATATACTTGCAGAATCCAGAGCAGCAATGGTAACATCCGGGACTGCAACTCTGGAAACCGCTCTGTTTGGAGTACCGGAAGTGGTTTGTTACAAAGGCTCAATATTATCTTATTATATAGCAAAGTATTTTATTAAAGTTAAATATATATCTCTTGTAAACCTTATTATAGATAAATCAGCAGTAGAAGAATTAATTCAACATGATTTTAATTCATCTAAACTTACAAACTCTTTGTCTGCAATTTTATTTGATACAGAAATAAAAGAAAAAATTCAAAAAAATTATCACAGTTTAAGAGAAAAATTAGGAAATACCGGAGCATCCGAAAAAACAGCTAAATTGATGATAGAAAGACTTAAAAAGCAGACATTATAATATCTATATTTTTTCAATTATATTATTTTTTCAAAAATAATCTCACATTTAAAATAAATGAAATATAAAGCTATATGAGTTTACATAATAAAATTTTGTATCTATTAAATTTTTTGTTAATTATACTTACGCAAAATTTTATTCAAGCACAAAATATTATTAAAATCAAAATATTTAGTGGAATCAATGTAAATACTGCTATTTTTAAGGTAAATGCAGGGAAATATGCAATTATTAATTCAAAAGATACGATTTGTAAAATATTACCAGGAGAACATGTTACATTTTCTATCAATAACGAAAAAATCAGAATTGAAAAAAATAAACATACAGCAGGCATATTTAACGAAATTTTAATTATTGGCTTATCTTTCAGAAATTCATTTCAAATTATTCCTGATAATAACAAAAACCTTCAAAGAACATACGATAACAATCTTGTTATTAAAAAAAATAATGCAGGTTTGTTATTAATAAATTATGTAGATTTAGAAAATTATGTTGCAGGAGTAGTAGAAGCAGAAACTGGGGGGATTTCAGACAATGAAGAATTCTTCAAAGTACAGGCAATAATCAGTAGAACTTATGCAGTAGGGCATTTAAACAATCATAAGGAAGAAGGATATAATCTTTGCGATGGCGTACATTGCCAATCATATAAAGGGCAAGCCAGCAAAAATGTTATACTCAAAGCAGTGTATGCAACACAGGGTTCTGTACTTGCTGATAGTAATTATAAACTGATAACGGCTGCTTATCACAGCAATTCTGGTGGATTAACTGTAGGTTCAGGAGATTTATGGAATAAACAGCTTCCCTATCTGATTTCCATTAATGATACTTTTAGTATTAATGGCAGTCAGGCAAAATGGGAAATTAAAATGAAAAAACAATACTGGCTTGATTTTCTTGATAAAGAATTTCATTTCCCCACGGATGATTCGACTGCCGTGGCTTTTGCTTTAAATTTTACTCAAGATTCCACAAGAAACATTTATTTTTATAAAAATATTACACTAAAGTCAATAAGAGAAAAATTGGGATTACGTTCTACATGGTTTTCTGTAATTGATTCCGGTGATGATATTATAATAAAAGGTAAAGGTTATGGACATGGAGTAGGATTAAGCCAGGAAGGTGCTGCTATTATGGCTGCATCAGGATATTCTTATGATGAAATACTTAAATTTTATTATAAAGGTGTACAAATAATAAAAAAAGACAAATTAAAATTTTAATTTTTGCAATGTAATCAAACTATTAATATTTCAACTCATTCAAATTGCTGAAATCCCCAGCTCACAGAAATTCTAAAATAAAAAATTGAGCAGTGGTCGGAAAAAGACCTGTTTGCATTACTTAACATTTCAGGTTGTTGATTGGGTTGATATTTTTTTAAAACATATTTACAGAGAAATTGCAATCGACAGTTTAAAATATTACCAGCAAAAATGAGGTTACAAATATTTGGATTTATGATAATTTCAAATCACACACATTTAATTGCTAACAATACAACAGTAAATTTAAGTGATACTGTCCAGGATTTTAAAAAATTCACATTCCGTCAGAATAATTAAGGAGGTAATTAATAATCCACAAGAAATGTCATTTGCTGTTATAATAAATTATGACGAAGTCTGCTCACATATAATAGTAGGATGCAAGATTTCGCCGAGCGTGAGGAGATACAAGTTATTTACGATTTAATGAGTAAAAAAGTTGTGTAGTCGTATCATTGGTTTGTCAGAATTATTTCAGTTTTTCAATTTCTTCTTTCGATAATCCTGTCAATTCTATTATTTCAGATATATCCATTTCTTTTTGAAGACATTTTTTGGC
>JAKIYJ010000111.1 GCA_022708585.1 Bacteroidota bacterium | reverse complement strand
TATTCGTTATTTGTTAATCAATCTAAAATATAAATATTATGAAACTACTTGAAAAAAAAACTGCTTTGATAACAGGAGCAGCTAAAGGTATTGGCAAATCAATTGCCTTAAAATTTGCAGAACATGGTGCCAATGTTGCTTTTTCAGACATAAATCTTAATGAACATACCGAAGCATTGGAACAACAACTTAAATCGTATGGCATTAAAGCTAAAGCATACCTTTCTGATGCAAGTTCTTTTAATGACAGTGAAAAATTGATTAATGATGTTATTAACGAATTTGATAAAATTGATATACTGGTTAATAATGCAGGCATTACCCGCGATAATTTACTTTTGAGAATGAGTGAAGAAGATTGGGACCTCGTTATTAAAATTAACCTTAAATCTGTTTTTAATCTTACCAAAAATGTACAAAAATATATGATTAAACAACGTTCTGGTTCTATTATCAATATGAGTTCTGTAGTAGGTATTGCAGGCAATGGTGGACAATCAAACTATGCTGCTTCCAAAGCCGGAATTATAGGTTTCACAAAGTCTATCGCACTTGAACTTGGTTCCAGAAATATTAGATGTAATGCAATAGCACCTGGCTTTATTGATACTGAAATGACATCTAAACTGTCAGAGGAAATAAAATCTAAATGGATTAATGATATTCCAATGAAAAGAGCCGGAACAACAAATGATATTGCTAACGTGGCTTTATTCCTTGCCAGTGATCTTTCTTCTTATGTTAATGGACAGGTTATTAATGTTTGCGGAGGAATGAACACATAAATAAAATATTGGCTCTATTTTAAAATAATGTTGTTAAAAAAATTTGGCACCTTCTCGTCCTCGTTTGTAACGAGGATGCAACTGCCAGACTTTATAAACTTGATAACTTTATGAACTTTATAAACTTTACGAACTTTTAACTCCTTTACAAACTTTATAAACTTTATAAACTTTTAACTCCTTTACAAACTTTATGAACTTTATAAACTTTATAAACTTAATGTATTATGCATAATTACAACAATTTTATAAAATAGAGCAATTTATTTTATCCTAAATTCAAAATAAAAATGACTTTTCGGAGTGAATTTAATTATCATACTTGAAAATTTAAAACAATGTAACTTAAATTGTAATTTCAAAGTGTAATTTACATGCTAAATTCCTCCGGATTGCTTTATAAAAAAGTTATACTATAATGAGTAGCACAATAGACAATTTAAAAAAAATAAAAAGTACAATATCAACTAACATAAAATTGGTTGTTGTTTCTAAAACAAGGACCATTGAAGATATTCTTGAAATATATAATAATGGTCATAAAATATTTGGTGAAAATAAAGTTCAGGAAATTGCTGCTAAATATCCTTTGTTGCCAAAAAATATTGAATGGCATTTTATTGGGCATTTACAGACAAACAAGGTAAAATACATTGCTTCTTATATTAATATGATACATAGCATTGACAGTTTGAGACTTTTACAGCAAATTAATAAGCAAGCCATTAAAAATAACCGTATTATAGATTGTCTGTTCGAAATTTTAATATCTAATGATATTACAAAATATGGATTACATTATGAAGATGTTGTTGCAATTATTGAAAATCCATCATTTAAGGAATTACATAATATTAGAATCAAAGGAGTTATGGGAATGGCATCATTAACTGATGATAAACAACTTATCAGGCAGGAATTCAAGCATCTTAAACATTATTTTGACAGTTTAAAAAATAAATATTTTGCAGATGATACTGAATTCAGTGAAATATCTATGGGTATGTCAAACGATTATCTTATTGCTATTGAAGAAGGTGCCACTATTATAAGAATTGGTACAGCAATATTTGGCAACAGTTAAGGATTATCTGTTATTTTTAACTACATATTTTCAATCAGTTTTTATTTCTCTTTAACTTCTCCTTATCAAACAAATCGCCTGTTTCGGTATAATATCGCCATTTACCTGATTTTTGCCCGTTTTTGTATGAACCTTTAATTTTAATTACTCCTGTTTTATAAAAAAATTCAGCATCTCCATCTGCTATTCCATTTTTAAAATAAAGGGTTGCCTTTCTGGCTCCATTTTCATAAAATTCTCTATATATACCATCAATTTTATCATCCTTAAATGTAACCTCAGCCTTTACAGTAGAATTTGGATTATCATAATAAAAAATGGATACGCCATTGGCTTTGCCATCAACATAAGTTACAACATTTTTTATTTTTCCGCTTTCGTAATAAGAACGCCACAATCCATTTAAAGTTCCATTAATTATTCTACCTTCATACCGTATTGTACTGTCTGGATATTTTATTCTCACTGGTCCGTCTTTCATAAGTTTTGAAAGTGGTATATCAGGTTTAAAAAGTAAAGAATCAAATTCAGCTATATAAAGTTCTTCAGCAGAAGATTCAAACTTTTCAAGTTCATCATTATACATTGCATCCGGATCATAAGATGCCATCAGAGTAGTTTTGAAATATCTGCCATCACCTTTAAGTTGAAAACCAATATTGGCAAAACTCAAAATAACTTCTTTATTCTTACTTATACCTTTTCTTTTTTCCTTGTTACTATAATAATACAAGTGCGAATAAATTTTAGGCATTTGTATAAAAGCTGTTACATTTGAATTATTGTCAAACTCGGAAATAAAATTCATAATGTTTTCTTTTCTGGACAATGTATTTCCTTTCAAATAATCATCAATAACTTCCTGCAATGTAGTTAAGGAATTGCTAAAAACCACATAATCTTCTATATAAGTAAAATAAGGTATTTCCAGTTTACTGAAAAGATTACCAAATAACATTTTAAAAAATCCTTTAATAACAAGTTGATTGATATAGAAATTTTTATAATTAACGGATTCAAACTTAACAGGGGTACGCTTTTTAATCTGTGTTGTAATATGATTAAGACCATTTTTAGCGGCTAATGTATCGCGGGCATTAATAGCCACAACAACATCCTCTTCTCTCGAATTAGCCGAAGGACGCATCTTTGCAAAAGCAATTTCACTGCCTATCCAGTTAAAAAAATCTTGATTAAGATTTATTTTTAATAAACGTTCTATTTTAGCAACGCTTTTAGCATAATCAAAATGTTTTAATGTATCTTCTGCTTTGAATTCATTTTCAAGATTATCGCGAAAATCGAGAAAATCTTGAAACGACATTGACAAATACAGGGCTGTTTCAGAAGACAGAATTTCATATGCTCTTATATTTCCTGGTTCAACATTAAGTAACGCTTTTACATAAGATTGAACACTGTCATCAGGTATAATATAACCTTTTAAACTTAAACATTCATCTTCTAAAAAAAAATTAAATGCCGAATAGCCAAGAGTCTTGCTAAGTGTTTTAATAGCATCTTCTTCCTTTTGCAAAAAACAATTCAAATAATCATTAAGTTTATGATAATTAAAATATATATTAAATAACTTTTGATTACTCAACTCATTTTTCACCATCATAAATGTTTTATTATTTTCCCAATAATTTAAATCTCTGGAATTTATTGAGTTTTGAATAATATTTTCAGAATAACTGCATATCATCACATTATCAATAAAAGAAATATAAAGTTCTTCCTGAGTTTTATTATCAGTTAAAACTAAAATATCAGTTTTTTGAAAATATTTTTTAGATAAAGAATATCCATATACATTTGTAATTTCTCTAATATAATCTTTAAGAAAAGAAATTTTTGATGCTTTTTTTAAATCTATGGCAAATAGAAAATCATAATCTTTTTCACCTGTAATATGGGCAGAAATAAGAAGTTTTCTGTCGCTCATAAGCATATCAAGAATTTTATTTCCTTTTATCAAAGAATCAAGTATTGAAGCACTTTCATTAATTTTATTGAAATATTCAGTACTAATCAAGTGCTTCCATATTTTTGAGTCACTAACAGTACTCCATCCTTTTGTCATTTCGGTTGTCTCTATAATAAAAACGGCATCATTGGGAATAACAGTAAAAGGATCCCTCTTATTGGTGTCGGTAAACCAAATCCATATAAAAATACAAGCAAAGGCAACAATAATTAAAATCAAAAACCATATAAAAATTTTACGTTTTTTATTCATTTTCAACAAAAATATTATTAATTTATAAAATTACTAAATTGATTGATAAATCCACTCCGAAAAGTCATTTTTATTTTTCATAAAATAAATAAATTAATTTCATAGATAAATTAATTAAAAATATAGATAAATTAGAATTTGATTTATAGACTCTTCGGAGTGGACTCATTTATAATTTATTTTGATTATCAGAAATCATTTTAATTATTTCATCAGTGGTCATTAATTTTTCAGTTCCTGTGGACATATCTTTTACAGTTAATTTTCCATTGGTATTATTTATTTCGCTTTCGCCTGCCAGAACGACATAAGGTATTTTACGGGCATTGGCATACGACATTTGTTTTTTTATTTTGACGTTGTCCGGATAAAGTTCGCAACATATTCCATGCTCTCTTAGTTGTTTTAATTTTTGTATACAAAACAATTCTTCTTTTTTACCGAAGTTTACGAACATTATTTTTGTAGAAGTTTCAGTATAAGAAGGGAAAAGTGAAAGTTCGTTCATAACATCTGCTATTCTATCTGCCCCAAAAGAAATTCCCACGCCTGATATATCAGGTAACCCAAATATGCCTGTCAAATTATCATATCTTCCGCCGCCACTAATACTTCCAATATTAACCTGTGTTGCTTTAATTTCTATAATAGTTCCTGTATAATAATTTAATCCGCGTGCAAGACTTAAATCCAGGATAACTGGGCAGGAAAGTGATTGATATTCATTATATTTTAGAATCATTTCTAATTCTTCAATACCTTGAATTGCTTCTGTATAATTCACAAATATCCTTTTCAATTGTTTAATTTTTGTTTCATTATTCCCTTTTAATTTTATTATATTTTGAATTTTTAGAACAGATTCTTCGTTCAGTCCTTTTAGAGCAAGGTCTTCCATAGCTTTGTCAATACCTATTTTGTCAACTTTGTCAATAGCAATAGTAATATCAGTTAACAATTGAGGATTATCAATCAAATTTGCCATTCCCATTAGTATCTTTCTATTATTTAATCGTATTTCGATTTTAATACCCAGTTTATCAAATATTTCATTTGACATTTGCAGGAGTTCAAATTCATTAATTAAAGAATTGCTACCTATTATATCAGCATCGCACTGAAAAAATTCTCTATATCTTCCTTTTTGCGGTTTATCGGCTCGCCATACTGGCTGTATCTGATATCTTTTGAAGGGTAAAACAATCTCATTGCGATGTTGTACAACATATCTG
>JAKIYJ010000002.1 GCA_022708585.1 Bacteroidota bacterium | reverse complement strand
CCACACAGTATAACGGAAAAACGGTTACAAGTATTATGGTTACGATATTTAACAGAGATAAAAGATGGGACAAGTGAAATAGCAAACGAACTTTTATCGGAACCGGAGGTTGAGGAAGCCATTAATTATATTCAGGAAAGTGCTTATACAGAAGAAGAACTGGAATATTATGACAGATATTGGGACAGCATTCAAACAGAAAAAACATTTTATGAGGCTGCTAAGAGGGAAGGAATGGAAGAAGGAATAGAAGAAGGGAGGAAAGAAGGAATAGAAGAAGGAATAGAAAAAGGGAGAAAAGAAGGGATAGAAGAAGGGAAGAAAGAAGGATTGGTAGAAGGTGAGAAAAAAGGGATAGAGAAAGGAATAAAAGAAGGGAAAATTGAAATATCTAAAAAATGTCTTCAAAAAGGAATGGATATATCTGAAATAATAGAATTGACAGGATTATCGAAAGAAGAAATTGAAAAACTGAAATAATTCCGACAAACCAATGGCACAACTACATAACTTTTTTACTCATTAAATCGTAAATAACTTGTATCTCCCCATGATCAGCAAAGTCTTGCATGCCAACTATTATATGCGGACAGACTTCGTTGTAATTTATTATAGCAGCAAATGACATTTCTTGTGGATTATTAATTACCTCCTTAATTATTCTGACGGAATGTGAATTTTTTAAAATCTCTCTGACAGTATCATTTGAATTTACTGTTGTACTGTTAGCAATTAAATGTATGTGATTTGAAATTATCATAAATCCAAATATTTGTAACTCCTTTTTTGCTGGTAATATTTTAAGATGCCAATTACAATTTCCCTGTAAATATGTCTTGAAAAAATATTAATCTCCCACGGGTATGACATTAATTGTATAAAACAATGTAGCCCAATATTGTATATTGTGTAATTTTTCTCTTCTATGGTTTATATTGGCTTTGTTATTTTGAGATTTGATTTTTGAGATTTGCACTAATATTAAAATGTTTTATTTTTGTTTATTAATTAACTTAACAGAATGGAAAAATATCTTGTAGTCGGACTTGGAAATATGGGAGAAGAGTATGAAAACACACATCATAATATTGGTTTTATGGTACTTGATACTATTGCTTCTAAAATGCATCTTTCATACGCTATTGCCCGATATGGTAACATATCCGGGTTTAGTATAAAAAATAAAAGAGTTATTTTGCTAAAACCTTCAACTTATGTTAATTTGAGTGGGAAAGCAATTAAATACTGGTTAAAAAATGAAAATATTGACATTAAAAATTTACTTGTTGTTTTGGATGATATAGCTCTTCCATTAGGTCTGATAAGGCTTAAAAAAAAAGGTTCTGATGGTGGGCACAATGGATTGGCAAATATTATTTATGAACTTGATACTCATGAATTTTCAAGATTAAGGTTTGGTATTGGTAATAATTTTAAAAAATTTCATCAAATTGAATATGTTTTGAGTAAGTTAACCGATGAAGAAATGAAAATTGTTATACCTCGCATTGATTATGCTGTTGAAGCTATTATCAGTTTTGTAACTTATGGTATTGATTATACTATGAATTTTTTTAATAATAAGTAAGAAACAGCATAATAATTACCTGTATATAAAGTTTGTTAAAAAGTAAAATATTTTTTTGAATTTTGAGATTTAATTTTTTAATTTGTTGTATATCAAGTAGATATGAATTTGTTCCACGTGAAACATTATTAATTATAACATTTAATGAATTTATTAAAAGAATATGATATAATTGTTGTTGGAGGCGGGCATGCGGGTTGTGAATCTTCTGCCGCCGCAGCTCGTATGGGAATGTCTGTATTGCTTATTACTCATAATCTTAACAGTCTTGCCCGACTTTCTTGTAATCCATCAATTGGAGGAATTGCAAAGGGACAAATTGTAAGAGAAATCGATGCTCTTGGTGGTTTTACTGGTATTGTAGCTGACCATACTATGATACAATTTAGAATGCTTAACAGATCAAAAGGTCCTGCTATGTGGAGTCCAAGATCCCAAAATGATAGAAATTCATATTCTATTGAATGGAGAAAAATTTTGGAAAATATACCCAATCTCCATTTTTGGCAAGATACAGTGGTTGATATTAAAATTAAAAATAATACAGTTGCAGGCGTAAAAACTTTTTTAGGACTTGATATTGATGCAAAGGCAGTAATAATTACATCTGGTACTTTTTTAAACGGTATGATTTTTATTGGAGATTTACAATTTCCAGGTGGAAGAATTGATGAACAACCAACTTATGGTTTGACTGAAAATTTAAATGATAAAGGTATAAAATCGGCTCGATTAAAAACCGGTACCCCGGTTCGCATAGATGGTAGATCAATAGATTTTTCAAAAATGATTATTCAAAATGGCGATGAAAATCCGGGAAAATTTTCATTTTCAAACACAATTCCTTTGAAAGAACAAAAATGTTGCTACTTAACTTGGACCAATAACAGAGTACACGATATTTTAAGAACCGGATTTGATAAATCTCCTTTGTTTACTGGTAGAATTAAAGGCAAAGGTCCCAGATATTGCCCTTCTGTTGAAGATAAAATAGATCGCTTTGCTGATAAAGACAGGCATCAATTATTTGTTGAACCAGAAGGCAAAGATACTTTCGAATATTACGTTAATGGATTTTCTTCTTCTTTGCCTTTTGATGTTCAATATAAAGCTCTTAAACATGTTTCAGGCTTCGAAAATGTAAGAATTCTAAGACCAGGTTATGCTATTGAATATGACTATTTCTCTCCCGAACAGTTAAATTTCAATTTAGAATCTAAAATTATTGAAAATCTTTTTTTTGCTGGGCAGGTTAATGGTACTACTGGATACGAAGAAGCCGCCGCACAGGGACTCGTTGCCGGCATTAATGCTGTACTTAAAATAAAAAATTCTCCCCCCTTTATTCTTAAAAGACATCAAGCTTATATAGGTGTACTAATAGATGACCTGATAACTAAAAATATTGATGAACCTTATAGAATGTTTACTTCAAGAGCCGAATATAGAATCTTATTACGCCAGGATAATGCTGATATTAGATTAACTTCATTTGGCTATGAATTGGGCTTAATTTCAAAAGAAAGATTATTTCAAACCAGAGAAAAATATAACAAAATAGATTCTTTAATAAATTTTGCAGAAAAAAAAAGCATAGAACCAGAAAAAGTAAATTTTTATCTTGAAAATTGTAATACTACACCTATACTACAAAAAACCAAATTAAGTACATTAGTATCTCGTCCTCAAATTGAGTTTTCAGAATTATTAAAATTATGTGAAGAATATAATAATTGTTTAAATAATAAAGATTTTATTTCAATAGTAGAAGAGGCTGAAATATATATTAAATATAAAAATTATATTTTAAGAGAACAGGAAATTGTAGAAAAAATTTCAAAATTTGATGATTTAATATTAAAGGATGATTTTGATTACCAAAAAATAAAATCAATATCTTATGAGGCTCGTGAAAAACTGTCGAAAATAAAACCTAAAACTATTGGACAGGCTGCACGAATAAGTGGAGTTTCTCCAGCCGATATTTCAGTTTTATTAATTTATTTAGGACATTAAATACATAAGCAAAACGTTCCACGTGAAACAAATTTTATGGAAAAATTAATTAATTGCCCTCTTTGTAATAATACAGATTTAAAAGATTTTTTAAATGTTAAAGATTTTTTTCTGTCAAAAGAGGATTTTATTATACAGGAATGTAAAAAATGTGGGTTTAGATTTTTAAATCCACGACCAGAATCCGTAAACTTACAAAAATATTATAATTCTGAAGAATATGTATCCCATTCCGATACTTCAAAAGGTTTAATAAATAAAGCATATCATATATTCAGATATTATAATCTTTCTAAAAAATATAAAATTATCAATAGCAAAAAACAAAATGGAAAAATACTGGATATTGGGTGCGGAACAGCCGAATTTTTAAAATATTGTAAAAATAAAAATTGGGAAGTCGCAGGAATAGAACCGAATGATAAAGCAAGAGAAATATCTGAAACAAAAAACCATTTACATATAATTCCAGAAAATGAAATAACAAAACTTGAAAGCAACAGTTTCGATATTATAACTTTATGGCATGTGCTTGAACATATATCAGACCTGAATTTTCAAATAAGCGAAATTAAAAGATTATTAAAAAAAGAAGGCTATGTTTTTATTGCTGTACCAAATCATCTTTGTTATGATGCCTTTAAATATAAAGAATACTGGGCGGCCTGGGATGTACCACGACATTTATACCATTTTACACAGAGTTCAATGAAAACACTGGTTCAAAAATATAACTTTCAAATTGAAGAAATATTTCCTATGAAACTCGATGCTTTTTATGTGTCATTATTAAGTGAAAAATATTTGAATAAGAAAATAAATTATTTTTCTGCTTTTCTAACAGGCTTAAAATCTAATCATAAAGCTAAAACCAATAATAACTTTTCAAGTTTGATTTATGTAATTAAAAATTCAAATGTATAAGATTGATGAATCTTAATAAGATTGCAATATGATTGCATGCAACTATATAACTACACCAGTATATACTTTATGGACTTTACAAACCTTATGAAAGTGCTAAAAAAAGATTTAATACATAAAAAAAACAAATACAATAAAAATATTAAAGTTACCAAAAACAATTGGATAAATAAGATTGTATTTTTTATTACAAAAAATTACCTGCTTACTTTTGTTTTCTTATTTATAGTCGGTTTCATTGTATATGCAAATGTGTTGAAAGGACCTATGTTTTTTGATGATGAACATTTTATTCAAAAAAACAAATATGTTCAAAATTTAGATATAAAAAAAATATATACTACAAGTGTAACTGATGGAGCAAATATGCCAGGTAATTTTTATCGACCTAATCAGCAACTTGTATATTCAATAATTTATCAGTTTTTTGGAGAAACTTCCTGGCCATATCATCTTACATCAATTTTTTTTCATATTATTAATGCTGTACTGATTTTTATAATTTCAAAGAAATTAAAATTCAGCAAAACAGCAAGTTTACTGGCTTCTATGTTTTTTTTGCTGCATCCCATACAAACAGAATCTGTAAGTTACATTTCTGGATTGGCAGATCCTATGAGTTTGAGCTTACTGTTGTCAGGAATTATTTTTTTGTTAAAAAGTCTTGAAAAAGAAGGGACAAAATTTGATTTTTATTTTAAGATGATTTCCCTGTTATTTTATATAGCAGCACTGTTTACCAAAGAAAATATGGTGATATTTATGGTTCTATCTGTATTAATAATTGTTGTATATAATATTTTATATGATAAAAAAATAATAAACAATAGATATTCATTATATTATATCATAATTACGTTTTTAGTTACAATAACTTATTTAATATTAAAATTCACTGTTTTTAATTTTTCTGAATACAGAGGATTAACGGGATTTTCTAATGTTTACACAAGAAATCTGCATATAAGGATATTGACATTTATTTCAATATTATGGGATTATTTTAAAATGTTGATTTTTCCTTTTAATTTAAATTATGAAAAACCTTATGTGGCTTATACAGATTGGTTTACGTGGCGAGCAGCATTTGGATATATTTTAATTGCTTTTCTGATTTTTACAATAATGAAATTTAAAACTAAACCCTGTTTATGTTTATCATCTGTCTGGTTTTTTGCTTCATTAATTCCTTATACTGGAATTATCCCACTCAATGCAATGTATCTGGAACACTGGCTTTATGTACCTGTTGCAGGAGTATCGTTTTTTATTGCTTCAGCTTATGATAAATTTAAAAAACTAAAAAAAGATCAAATTATGATATTTATTATGATACCTGTGTTTTTACTTTATTCTGTGAGAGTAATAGCTCGCAATGAAGAATGGGCTGATATTGAAAAATTTTATCTTAATGAATTAAAATATTCTAAAAATTCTTTAAGAATTTATAATAATCTGGGGTTATATTATGCTGATGTTGCTGAAAAAAATAAAGAAAATAAACAATATTTCTGGAATATGAACCGAAAAGCCGAAAGTTGTTATAAAAAAGCTATAAGTATCGCTGATATTTATCCTCAACCATATCATAACCTGGGAAATATATATCTTTCGGAAGGTAGAATAAAAGAATCTTTTGATCAATATATTTTTGCATTGTCTATTGATTCTAATTTTGTTTATAGCCTCATTAGAATTGCTGAAATATATGAACAAAACGGAAACCTTAAAAAAGCAAAAATTTTTAAAGATTTTGTTTCTAAAATAGAATCAGGTGAAAAGATTACTTTTGCAGAAATTCAAAAAGCACTTGTTTCTGAATAATTTTTTTATTGATATAATCAGGCAAACATTTGCCATTTTCAATAATAAATCGTAAAACTATAAATACTTTTATTAATTTTGCATTATGGAAACGGTAGTTAGCGGTATTAGACCAACTGGTAGACTGCACCTTGGTAATTATCTTGGAGCTGTCCAGAATTTTGTAAGAATGCAATATGAACATAACTGTTTTTTCTTCATAGCTGATTATCATGCACTTACAACACAGTCTGGGGCTTCTAATTTAAAAGAAAATGTTAAAAATATTCTTGTTGAATATCTTGCTTGTGGTTTAGATCCCGAAGCTGCTGCATTATATGTGCAAAGTTCTTTACCTGAAACCGCTGAACTTTATCTTATATTGAATATGAATGCATATCTTGGTGAATTGACAAGATGTACATCCTTTAAAGAAAAAGCAAGAAAACAGGAAGAAAATATAAATGCAGGTTTGCTCACTTATCCTACTCTTATGGCTGCTGATATATTAATTCATAAAGCTACAAAAGTGCCTGTAGGCAAAGACCAGGAACAACATCTTGAAATGACTCGTAACTTTGCTAATCGATTTAATAAAATGTATAATGTTGATTTTTTCCCTGAACCATTTTCTTATAATTTCGGCTCTCAATCAGTTAAAATACCTGGTCTCGATGGAAGCACAAAAATGGGGAAATCTGAAAACCGTGACAATTCCATATATCTCTCGGATTCACCTGATACTGTGAGAAAAAAGGTGATGAGAGCGGTTACTGATACAGGACCTGTTAAAAAAAATCAGCCTAAAACACAGGCAGTTGAAAATCTTTTTATTATTATGAAAGCAGTTTCAAAAGTCGAGGTTTATGATTATTTTCAAGAAAAATACAATCAATGTGAAATAAAATACAGTGAAATGAAAAAACAGTTAGCCGAAGATATTATTACTTTTACAGAACAAATACGTGAAAAGATTATTAGTATTTCTTCGGATGATGCGTATTTAAACAGGATTTTAAAAGAAGGAACAGACAAAGCACATGCAAGTGCAAACAATACTATGAAAGAAATCCGTTCAATTATTGGTTTAAGCGAAATATAAATATCTCAGATGATTATTACAACTCCTGATAAAGAAAAGGCAGTATTGATAGGAGTGATTTTAAAGGGACAGGATGAAAATGTTGTTTCTGAATACCTTGATGAACTTGAATTATTGGTAGATACAGCAGGTGGTAAAACAAAAAGACGTTTTATACAAAAAATAGATAAACCAGATGCAAGAACGTATATAGGTAAAGGAAAAACAGAGGAGATTAAAACTTATATTAAATCTGAAAATATTGATATTGTTATATTTGATGATGAATTAAACCCTGCACAATTTAGAAATCTGGAAAAAGAACTTGAATGCAGGGTAATAGACAGGACAAATCTTATTCTCGATATATTTGCCCAAAGGGCAAGGACTTCTTATGCTCGTACTCAGGTTGAACTTGCTCAATACCAATATCTTTTGCCTCGTCTTGCTGGAATGTGGACACATTTATCTAAACAAAAGGGCGGTATAGGATTAAAAGGACCAGGCGAAAAGGAAATTGAAACCGATAGAAGAGTAATCCGAAATCGTATAGCATTGCTGAAAGAAAAACTTGTTGAAATTGATAAACAAAAAATTACTCAAAGAGGAAATAGAGGAAATCTTGTGAGAGTCGCAATAGTTGGTTATACTAATGTTGGTAAATCAACTCTTATGAATTTATTGAGTAAATCATCAGTTCCTGTCGAAGATAAACTGTTTGCAACTCTTGATACTACTGTAAGAAAAATAGTAATAAAAAATTTGTCATTTCTATTATCCGATACAGTTGGCTTTATAAGAAAATTACCTCATCATTTAATAGAATCTTTCAAATCAACTCTTGATGAAATAAGAGAATCAGATGTCATTATTCATGTGGTTGATATTTCACACCCCAAATTTATTGAACAGATTGATGTCGTTAATAATTTACTTGGAGAAATTGACCCTGCCGAAAAATCTGTTATAATGGTTTTTAATAAAATTGATACATATAATAATTTTGACTATAAAGAAATAAATAATTCAGAATTACAAAAAATAATAAATATTGAAAATTCCTGGATTGCTAAAAAACAAACAAAAGCTATATGTATATCTGCACTTAAAAAAATAAATATAGACAAACTTAATGATATTCTATATGAAATGGTAAAAAATATTTATATAACGAGATACCCTTATGATAATTTTTTGTATTAGTTGAATTTAAAATTTTATTTACCTTTGCCCTCCAAAATTTTAATTTTTCAATATTATGAATATAGTGATAGCAGGAGACGGAGAAGTTGGGCTGCATCTTGCAAAATTACTAACCAGCGAAAATCATAACATTACTATTATTGGTACAAATGAAGAACTTCTAAAAATGGTTGAATCCAATGCCGATATTATGTTTGTTACAGGAGAAGCTACATCTCTTGAAAACCTTAAAAATGCCAGAGTAAGTAAAACAGATCTTTTTATATCGGTTGTTCATGACGAAAAAGTAAATATTATTTCTTCTATTCTTGCTAAAAAACTTGGGGCTCGAAGAACAATAGCCAGAATTTCAAATATTGAATATTTATCTTCTGAAAGCAAAGAACTCTTTAAAACCCTTGGTATTGATGCTATGGTTTATCCCGAAAGAATTGCTGCCTATGAAATTATAAAACTTATTAAACAAACTGCCGCTACTGAAATTTTTGAGTTTTCAGAAGGTAAACTGTTTTTATTCCTTTTTAAACTCGATGAGAATGCTCTTGTTAAAGGTAAAACTCTCGATGATATTGCAAAGGAAAACCCATCGTTAAGCTTTAGAGCTGTTGCTATTCATCGTAATGGTAATACTATTATCCCAAAAGGAAATGATACTTTTGAAGTCGGCGACCTCGCTTATGTTATAACAAAACCTGACGGAATTGATGAACTATTAAAATTGGCAGGAAAACAAAAAATTGCCGTGAACAATATTATGATTGTTGGTGGCAGTAAAATTGGTAAAAAGGCTGCTATGGAACTTGAAAAGAATTATAATGTTAAAATATTTGAAAACGATAAGGAACGTTGTGATGAACTGGTTGGTATGCTCAAAAATACACTTGTTATTCATGGCGATGCTCGTAATATTAATTTACTTACAGAAGAAGGAATTAATGATACTGATGCTTTTATAGCTGTTACCGATGATTCAGAAACTAATATCCTTACTTCCTTACTTGCTAAAAGATTTGGTGTTAAAAAAATTATCCCTCTTATCGAAAATATAGACTATCTTGATATTGCTCAAAATATTGGCTTGGATACTTTCATTAATAAAAAATTGATTACTGCCAGTTACATATCAAGGTTTACCATGCGTGCCGAAGTACAGTCTATTAAATGTCTTAACGATGTTGACGCTGAAGTTCTTGAATTTGTTGTTAAAAAAGGAGCTTATGTTACTAAAAAACCTATTAAAAAAATTGATTTACCAGGTGAAGCTATTATTGGTGGTGTCGTTAGAGGCAAGGAAGCCCTAATTGCAGTTGGAGACCTGCAAATTAAGGAAAATGACCACGTTGTTGTTTTCTCTTTACCACAGGCTATTAAAAAAGTGGAAAAACTGTTTCGCTGATTTTTCCTGAATCCATACAATGTTTAAACCACTCAAAATAAATATTAAACTTGTATTTAGATTTATTGGAGCCATGCTCGTGGTCTTTGGCTTGTTTATGGCTCTTTGCATACCCCTTGCTTTATTGTTTAATGATACTGAAATATGGTCTATCGTGGTTTCTGCCTTGATTACTGTTGTTACCGGTTTATTTGTTAGAATTATGGCCGGAAATATTAAGGAAAATGATATAATTTCAAACAAAGAAGCATATCTGATAGTTACCTTTGGTTGGATTGCTATTATTTTTGCCGGTACATTACCATATTTATTTAGCAGTTCTATTTCTGATGTCTCTGATGCTGTATTCGAAAGCGTCTCTGGATTAACTGCAACAGGTGCTACTGTATTTAGAGATGTAGAATCTCTTACTCCTGGTATATTATTATGGCGTAGCTTGTCACAATGGCTTGGAGGTATGGGCTTTGTTATGCTCATTATTTCACTTATTCCTGTGCTTGGAACAGGAGGCTTGAAAGTGATGAGCTCCGATATACTTGATATTACTTCTGAAAAACCCGGAAAAACTTTTATTAAAAGTATTAGAAAAATATGGATTGTCTACACTTTACTTACTATTGTCACAGCAGTAGTTTATAAATTGGGAGGTATGGACAGTTTCGATGCTGTCTGCCACGCTTTTACAACACTTTCTACCGGTGGATTCTCTACTCATAATAATAATATCTCTTATTTTAGCCCACAACTTCAATATATAATTGTTTTTTTTATGTTTATTGCAGGTGCAAATTTTCCATTGATTGTAAAAGCATTAACTGCTAAGCCTTCCAGCCTTTTTAAAAGTCAGGAATTACGATATTATTTCTTTATTGTTTGTTTTGTTTCCATGATTATTTCTTCTGTACTTGTTTTGGTACAAGGCTATGAAATCAAAACTGCTATAAGAGAAGCATTATTTCAAGTTACTTCTTTTATATCTACAACAGGCTATGTTGTGGCTGATTATACTTTATGGATTCCTCCATTATGGCTTATATTGTTTTTTCTTATGCTTATTGGTAGTTGCTCCGGTTCTTCAGGCGGTGGAATTAAAATAATGCGACAAATGATTCTATTAAAAAATACTTCAAATTCAATTAAAAATATTGTAAACCCTAATGCCGTTTTTGGAGTTCGTATAGATGGCAAAATTATTAATCAGGATATAATTTATAATGTACTCGCATATTGTTTTATTTATCTTATTTCTTTTGCAATAGGCTCTTTTCTTATATCTTTAATTGGAATGGATTTTAAAAGCGCTATTGGAATTGCTGCGTCAGCAATTGGAAATATTGGACCAGGTTTAGGTTATCCGGGATCTTTACCTGTTTATGATACTTTACCTGTTGCCGGTAAATGGATTATGTGTGCTTTAATGTTTATAGGAAGATTGGAATTCTTTACTGTATTTATTTTATTTTTCCCTTCTTTCTGGAAAAAATGATTAATTAATATCAATAAATGCAATTAGCCAGATTAAATTGGAATATTATTGTTAAGGTAACCGGTATATTACTTGTTATAGAGGGTTTATTTGTATTGTCCTGTCTCCCAGTTTCCCTGTATTTCCAGGGTGACGATTTTAAACCTCTACTTTTATCAGGTTTGATTATTCTTTGTACAGGTTTCTTATTTTGGTTTATTAACCGTAAAGCAAATCCAAATGATGTCTCTAAAAAAGAAAGTTATCTGATAGTTGCATTGATATGGATAATTATTTCTGCTTTTGGTGCTTTACCTTATTTCATCAGTGGTTATATTCCTTCATATACTGATGCTTTTTTTGAAACTATGTCGGGTTTTTCTACAACTGGTGCTTCAATATTAAAAGATATTGAAGTCATACCTAAAGGTTTATTATATTGGAGAAGCCTTACTTGCTGGATGGGAGGAATGGGTATTATAGTTCTGGCAGTTGCCATATTGCCTTTCTTTGGTTTCGGCGGTATGAATATATTACAGGCTGAAGCTCCTGGACTTACCAAAGATAAATTACATCCTCGTATTATTATTGTTGCAAGACGCTTCTTGGGCATTTATATCGGGTTAACAGTACTGGAAATAATATTACTCAAAGTTGGAGGTATGCCCCTTTATGATGCTGTATCCCATTCTTTCTGCACAATTGCAACTGCTGGTTTTTCTCCTAAAAACACAAGTTTTGTTCAATATTCCCCTTTTATTCAGTATGTTGTTATTTTTTTTATGATGCTTGGAGGTACTAACTTCGCTTTACATTATTTTTTTATTAAAGGACAATTCAGTAAAGTCTATAAAAATGAAGAATTCTTGTTTTATTTATGTATATTGTTCTTTTCTGCATTTTTTATTGCTATTGGACTTTTTTTAACTAACAATTTAAATTTCGAAAAATCTTTTCGTAATTCATTATTCCAGGTTGTTAGCATTGTTACCTGTACTGGTTTTATTTCTAATGATTATATGACCTGGCCCTCTTATTTATGGTTTTTACTTTTTTTGCTTATGTTTTCTGGTGGAATGACTGGCTCTACTACTGGCAGTTTGAAATGTATGCGCCATATTATTTTATTTAAAAATGTCCGCAGTATTTTCTTTAAATTAATTCATCCTAATGCCTGGTTGCCTGTTAAATATATGGGTAAGGTGGTCCAACGTGATGTTATTATGAATATTCTCGCTTTATTTGTTATATATATGTCTACTTTTGCTATAGGAGTTTTTATTCTGGTGTCTTTTGGACTCGATCTGGTTGACTCTTGCGGTTCTGTAGCCTCATGTATGGGTGGAATTGGCCCTGGTTTAGGCTCTACTGGTGGAATTGGTAATTATGCTCATCTGCCATATGTTAGTAAATGGACATTATCTGCTTTAATGCTAATGGGAAGACTCGAATTTTTCTCCTTCCTCGTTGTCTTTTCTCCTGGTTTCTGGAAAAAATAACAAATAGGAAATAAATAAAATCTGTTTCCTCTTTTTATGAGTATAATAATTTTTTAACAATACAATAATTTTTTATAGAGTAAAATGATTATTTGTTTAGTATCTAAAAAAAATAATCAATAGAGTATAATAATTTATTCAAATTGAGTAAATTTGAAGATTTTAAAATAATTATATGGTAAAACTTGATGAAATAAAAGATTCGATAGGGGAACATTTTGAAAACTATGAAAGGATATTATCAGATTTTATCAAGAGTGAAGTGCCTCTGTTAGACAAGATATTTGAATATTTGAATAAAGATAAAGGGAAACAAGTGAGGCCTATGCTTGTGATTTTGTCAGCTGCTGTGTCTGGAACAGTGAAAGATTCTACATACAGGGCGGCTGCTATGGTAGAACTGTTGCATACTGCGTCCCTGTTGCACGATGATGTTGTTGATAATTCCAGAGAGCGAAGAGGTGGTAATACTGTGAATGCAACATGGAATAACAAAATTGCAATACTTACAGGAGATTACCTTGTTTCAAAGGGAATGTTGCTTGGAATAAAAAATAACGATATTAATATTATACCTTTTTTTATAAGGGCTGGCTATGAAATGAGCGAAGGAGAACTGTTGCAATTAGAAAAATCATTATTGATGGATATAACCGAAGATGTTTATTTTGAAATAATAAGAAAAAAAACAGGGTCACTTATGGGCGCCTGCTGTGCCGCAGGATCTACATCGGGTGGCGCTGACAATAATATTGTTAATATGTTGTATGAGTTCGGTGAAAATGTTGGAATAGCTTTTCAAATTAAAGATGACATACTGGATTATGAAAAAAATATCAATGCAGGAAAACCCTCTGGCACTGATATAAAAGAACAAAAATTCACACTCCCGTTAATCTATATGTTAAATAATATTTCACCGATTGAAAGAGATAATATTTTAAATGTTTTAAAAAGTAAAAAATCTGAAAAAATTGAAAAAGTTATTGATATTGTTAATAATAGTGATGGAATTGCTTATTCTAAACGGCAAATTGAACATTATCAGAATAAGGCATTGAATATTCTTGAAAAATATTTTGAAAATAATGAATATAGACAATTATTAGAAGAACTTGTACTTTATAATACCGTTCGGTATCATTAAACTGAATAAGTAACTTTATTTAAAAATATGATAAAAAAGAAATACATATCTATTTTTTTAATATTACAATCGTATTATATTTATGCTCAGGAAGTTAAAACTGAATATTGGGCTAATGGTTCTAAAAAAGGAGAAGGACAAGTAATTAATGGCGTTAAGCAGGGAAAATGGACCTGGTGGTACGAAAATGGCAAAAAGTGGGCAGAAGGTGAATATGATAATGATTTGCCTGTAAATAAATGGGTTTACTGGTATCCCGAAAAGAATTTAAAGGAAAAAGAAGGAAATTATGTAAATGGAGTTAAGGAAGGAAAATGGGTTGAATATCACAGTAACGGGCAAATCAAAACTGAAGCTTTTTATAAAAATGGATTGAAAGATGGAAAATGGACTTTTTGGTACGAGAACAAAAATAAACTGTCGGAAGGAAATTATTCCTCAGATGTAAAAACAGGACAATGGAATTACTGGTTTGAGAATGGTCAGCAATCTGCTATTATTAATTTTGAAGATGGTGTAGAAATTCATTGGTATGCTGATGGAAAAATTGAAAGCAAGGGTGAAGTTAAAAATGGGAAAAAAGACGGTAAATGGGTATATATGTTTCCAAATGGAACTGTAAAAGAAGAGGCAATGTATAATGAAGGAGTATTAAATGGAAAAAGGGTTATCTGGCATGAGAACGGCAATAAATTTATTGAAGGAAGTTATATTAATAATGAAAAATCAGGCGAATGGTTTCAATGGTATGAAGATGGTAAAAAATGGAAACAAATAAATTATAATAATGGACCTTGCTATTCCTGGTATGAAAACGGAATTAAGGAGTCTGAATATTTTGTTAAAGATGGTAAAATTGAAGGAGAGAAAAAAGAATGGTATGATGATGGAACATTAAAAGAAGAATTTTTCTATGTTAAAGGTTTGCGTGAGGGCAGAAGTACTAAATGGTATAAGAACGGGAACAGGGAATTTGAAGGTTTTTACAGAAATGATTCTTTAAATGGTTATGCAAAATGGTGGTACAAGGATGGTAAACTTGAAATGGAAGGTAAACTGATTAATGATATTCAAGACAGTATATGGATTTTTTATCATTCAAATGGTTTAAAGGGCAGTATTGGCTCTTTCACTAATGGAGTATTAAATGGGAAATGGACATATTTTTACGAAACAGGTGAAAAATGGCGTGAAGGCAACTATATTAATGGAAAAAGAGAAGGATTATGGACTGCCTGGTTTGAAACTGGCCAAAAACAAAGAGAAGGATATTTTGTAAATGATGCTGAAGACGGTTTGTGGACAAGCTGGTATCAAGATGGCAGAATATGCGACAGAGGGTACTTTAAAAATGGTGTTATGGATGGTAAATGGGAAGGATGGTACCCCAATGGAATTAAAAAATATGAAACATATTATTCAAATGGATTAAAAAATGGATATTCTGTTACTTATTATGAAAATGGCAAAAAAGACAGTGAAGGATATTATCAGGATAATAAAAAAATTAAGAAATGGGTACAATGGTATATAAATGGGCAAAAAATGGAGTCAGGCGTGTACGATAATGGACTTAAAACAGGAAAATGGACTTTTTATGATATACACGGAAATATATACAAAAAACAGGGACTAAAAGAAGGAAAACCAGAAGGAAAATGGATAGAATTCTATCAAAATGGGAAGAAAAAAGGACAGGGATCTTATAAAAATGGATATAAAACAGGATGGTGGATATATTGGGATGCAAAAGGACAGGTTATTTATAAGGTAAAATTTGAAAATGGCATTAAAGTTCTTGAAGAAAAAGTGCAGGAAAAATAAATTTTACTCGAAAACATTACCTGATGTTTTACTTGGCTCTATTCAATAAAGATGTTGCAATAAAAACAGTTAAAATCATAATTATCAAAATTTTAATATACTGCTATATTTGACTATTATAACACAAATGCTATAATGTGTTTTTAAATCCGCCTTGGAAATGATTTGTTATAAAACAAGCAAGCAGGGTTGGGCATCAAATCATTTCCACAGCGGTGATTTTTCTTTTCGCACTTTTCTTTGTATGGTAGACAAAGAAAAGTGCATAATTATTTTGATAAAATAATCAATTTAGTAGATAAATTAATTAAAAATATAGATAAATTTAATTAGAATGAAATTAACTATTTATAATAATGAAATTTATACAAACCTTTAAAACACTTTGCAATCTTTCGTCCTCGTTACAAACGAGGACGAGAAGGTGACAATTTTTTTTTAACAACATTATTTTAAAATAGAGCCTTATTTTTTATCAACTTATACATCTCACATTGTGTTTAACCGACTAAATTGTAAATCTTGTTCTATCTGTGCCCCTGACCTGGTGGCGGACCAAATCCCGGACGCGGAGGGTTGTTCCCAAAACTGTTGTCAGCAGGTAATTGCCCATTATTAAATCTTTTAATAGTATACGTTATTGTAAACAGTGCATAACGCCTTAAAATACGTGTGTAACTGTCTTCTGTATAAGTTTCAGTTACGTTGCGACTTATACTTTTGTTCTGATTAAGAATATCATAAACCGAAAACTTTGCTTCAAGCGATTTATCTTTTAAAAATTTAAAACCTATATATCCATTCCATAGAAAATAATCCTGATTATAAGCATCAGATAAACCAGAATAAGCAATATAACTAATATCTGTATTTAATACAAGCCTTTTAAACAAAATGAAATTGGCTTTTGTTGAAACATTATGATTAAAATATTCACTGTTCGATGTTTTATTATTAGTATTACGTACTGTATTATAATTTCCATTATATGATACTGTAAAGTCGGTATATTCACTAATGTTGCTTGTTATAGCAAATCCACCATTAAAAGAATTATTATTGGAATAATTTACATTGTTATTTATCAAAGCAGGAGTATGAGAATAGGAATAGCCAAAATTAAAGTTTAAATTACTTTTAATTTTATTAACTGGGAAACTATAAACGCCAAAACTTCTTATATCATAATAATCATCAAGATTAACTGGCATACTCAGCTGACTGCCTTTGTTAACAGGATAATTTTGTATTAAAGTATCATTAGTAAGCATATAGGTAGCATTAGTAATATAATTATCAGAGTATGAACCTCTCATAAATATAAATAAACTTTGGGCATTATCGGGATTCGTCAGTCCCATTCGTACCATAAGGCTGTTTTCATAAGATGGTAATAAATTCATATTGCCTGTTTTCACAAGTAGAGGATTGGAAACATCAATGACATTTTGGAGTTGCGATATACTTGGAACTTTAAGTTCAGAATGGTATATAATACGAAGGTTTTTTGTTTTACTGAATTTGTAATTTAATCTTATAGATGGCAATATATTGTTGTATGATTTTGAAATAGAAGTAGAAGACGGGAAAGTTTGTTCACCGTTTAATTCATAATGCTGAAAATCAGTTCCGATATTAAAATTTAATTTCTTATTTGAAAATTTTAAATCAATGCCACCCCTTTGAGTAATATAAGTATTTTCGTATTTATTTGATAAAGTAGTATCAAATATACTTTCATTTTGTGAATTATTATAAGTTTCTTTATTGGCATCATTTATATTATATGATGGTCTATAATTTAACTGTAATTGAAGATTGTCGTTTAATGGTTCAACATAAGTAATACGACTTGATAGTGAATTCCCATTGCTTTTATTTGTATATTTTTGATTAATTATATTTTCTGTAACAATTGTATTATATAAAGAAGTGTCTGATTTATAATTTCCATCACCTTTTCGTTCATTAATTTGTGCAGTGATATTTATAGTAAAGGCTCTGCCAATCTTTTTAAAACGGTGCATATAAAGTATATCATTTCTAAAATTATAAGCCGAATTATCGGATGTATTTTGAGTAAAAGTTTTGCTTAACAGATTGTTTTCTATGGGCAATTTAGTGAAATTAGTCAAATCACTGTTGCTGCTGTTGTCCTGTACGGTTAAACGTGGTATTATCATTAAGGTATTTAATGAATCAATTTTATATTCAAATCTAAAATTAAACTTGTGATTTATATTATTTAAATTTGATAAATTATTTTCCTGATAAATCATTTTATCTTCTGAGAAATAATTTCTAATACTACTTGAACTATCAGTATTATCAGTTTTGTTAAAGAAATAACTTCCTGTAACATTTATTTTTTTGCCCCAGTCATCAACATAATTGATACCAATAGCATTAACAACAGTATTCCCTCTTTGATTATCAGAAAAGAAGTCGTAAATGCCCCCCCCGTGTCTTCCCCTGCCGCCACGACCACCAGTCCCGGAATTACTCATAAGGCTCATAATATCGGAGATATTGAAATTTTGCTGGTCTACGTTATTAGTCATACCTATTAAAGACAAACGTCTTCCTCCATCAAAATGATTTATTGTAAAACCTGCATTGTACCTGCTATCATTACCATATCCTGCATAAATATTTCCAAATTGCCCTCTGTTTCTATTTTCTTTTGTGATAATATTGATAGATTTTTGTTCCTCTCCATCACTAAATCCAGTAAACTGTGCCTGTTCACTTTGTTTGTCGAACACCTGAATTTTTTCAATTATGTCAGCAGGTAAATTTTTAAGGGTAGCGGCAGGATCATCGCCAAAGAAGTTTTTTCCATCAACAAGAACCTTCTGGACTTCTTCTCCATGCACTTTAATAGTTGAACCATCGGAAGTAACTCCTGGCATCTTTTTAACTAAATCTTCCGCAGTAGCATTTGGATTTGTTTTGAAAGCAGAAGCATTAAATTCAACAGTATCTTCTTTTTGTATAGCACGTATCTGGGTACTTTCAACTGTTACATCCTGTAATAGAAGAATATCTTCTTCAAGATTGATTTCAGGCATTATAATATTCGACTTTTTAACGTTAATCTCCTGTTCGTAGGTTTTATAACTTAAAAATGAAACTTTTAATTTGTATTTATTATTCACGGGTATTGAGATTTTATAGGAACCATCAAGTTGTGTAACAGCACCGTACATTTTAGTAGTATCATTTTGATTTATCAATACCACAGCAGCACCTGGTAAAGGGATATTGTCTTTTTTATCAATAATTTTACCCGAGACACTTACATTTTGAGCATTTATCTTAAATAATAACAACAAAAATATTAACGAAATCCCTATTTTTAAAGTATTTCTCAATGCTTGATTTGTTTTAGACAATACATAATATTATGTTCAATCAACAAAAATAAATATATTATATATGCAACTCATAAAAACCGTATTTATTATTTTTTTCAGTACAAATACAAATTGAGTGCAAGTAAAAACCATTATTAGTAGTTAACGGGAATTTTGCAAAATTATTTTTTTTTTGAAAACAGGAACTGTTTAATAAGTATACATAATTTTTTATAATTTTACAATTAATATAGTAAAAACTTTATTTATTTTTGTCAACAGATAAATTAATTAAGCGTTATTTTTTAAAAACAACAAAAGATTTAAAAACATTAATTTTAAACTAAATTTTATGTCAGGACATAACAAATGGTCAACCATTAAAAGGAAAAAAGGGGCTCTTGATGCTAAGCGCTCAAAAATTTTTTCAAGGATTATTAAGGAGATATCAATAGCGGTGAGGGAAGGAGGTCCCGATCCTGATGGGAATCCTGCACTCAGGCTTGCTATTGCTAATGCGAAAGGGGCTAATATGCCTAAGGATAACATTACTCGTGCTATTAATAAAGCCAGTGAGAAAGATGCTGCAAACTTTACTGAGGTTACCTATGAAGGCTATGCTCCTCATGGTATTGCACTTTTTATAGAATGCACTACCGACAATATTCAGAGAACGGTTTCCAATATAAGAGTATATTTTAATAAAAATGGTGGTAGTCTTGGTACCAAAGGGTCTTTAGGTTTTTTGTTTGAACGCAAGGGTGTTTTTATTATACCAGAAGATAATATTAAAAACAGGGAAGAATTTGAAATGGACATAATTGATGCAGGTGCAGAAGATATTATTTTTGAAGATAATATTTGTACTGTTATCACTGAAATGGAATATTTCGGGTCTATGATGAAGAAACTTGAAGAAATGAAAATTGAACCCGAAAGTGCAAGTTTACAGCGTATTGCAAAAGAAAAAGTTACACTGGATAAAGAATCAGCTCTTAAAGTTTTGAAATTAGTTGAGATTTTTGAAGAAGACGATGATGTTCAAAATGTTTATCATAATCTTGAAATCACTGATGAGATTATGGAATATATGCAAGAGCAACATTAATAATAAATGCAAGGTAAAATTATTTCTCTTTCGGAAGCTTCTTCAATAGCCATACATGCAGTTGTTATTATTGCTTCGGAAGACAAACCTATAACTGTGAATAGAATTGCCGAAGTAACAGGTGCTTCTAAAAATCATCTTTCAAAAGTAATGCAGGTTCTTGTAAAACATAATATTGTTAACTCAATTCGTGGCCCTCTTGGCGGTTTCGTTTTAAATAAAACAGCATATAATCTTACTCTACTTGATATATATGAATGTATGGAAGGGAAAATCATATACAATGAAATTTGTCCTTTAAACCGTCCTGTTTGCCCTTTTCAAAAATGTATTATGGGAAACATTGTAAACAATCTTACCAAAGAATTAAAAGAATCTCTCTCTCTGCAAACTCTCGGTTCTTTTATTAAATCGCCTCATCAATAAAAATATTAGAACTCTGATAAATATAGCAGAAAAATTTTTTGTAGAGTCAGTTTTCCAAAATTAAACTAATGTTTTTGTGAGATATTTTTTTTAGCCCATTCAAGATTGTTTTTAGCCAGGTTAAAATTGGGATTTAATTCAAGTGCCTTTTTACAAGCTTCAATACCATTTTCCCATTTTCCCATAGAATTGTAAGCACTGCAAATATTATTGTATGCATCAGCAGAGTGTGGGTTAAATTTTAATGCGTTTTCAGCTGCTTTAATAGATAAATAAAAGAAACCATTATTATAATATATCAGACTAAGATTGAACCACGTTTCATAAGAAAGTTTTTGCAATGAAATGTCAGAAAGTGATTTCATTTTTTTAGCAAGTTCGAGGTTGGTTTTAGCGAGAGAAAAATCAGGGTTTATTGACAATGCTTTTTCGCCTGCTTCAATAGCTTTATCCCACTGGCCAAGATTATTATATGCAGAACAAATATTATTATATGCTTCAACATAATCGGGTTTAAATTCAAGGGCTTTATATGAATTTTCTATACATTTTTCAAATTCATATTCTTGATAATAACGCAAGCCAAGAATAAGGTAATTATCAGCATTTGGTTGCTTTGTTACATTCTCAATAGCCTCTTCAAGTTTAGTTTTACGATTATATGAATTATTGAGATAATATAAACTAACAGCATCATTGGGAGCAATTTGCAGAGTTTCTTGTGCGAGTTGACGCAAATCATCCCATAAATATTCAAAAGAATAAATATTCATAAGCAAATAACGGCTTTCCATCCACGCAGGACTTAACTTAATTGCCTGTTTCAACAAAGGTATAGCTTCTTTATTTCTTCCTCTTGAATATAAAAACTGAGCATAATAGTAATAAGATCCATAATAGTCGGGTCCATATTGTAAAGCCAGTTTAAAATTTTGTTCCGCTTCTTCAACATGCCCAATAGCATTTTTTAAAATGCCTATATTTATATATAAATAAGGATAATAAGGTGAAAATTGTTTTGCCTTTTCAAAATATTGTAAAGCCGTGTCATAATTCCCTTTTTGCATTTGAGTAAGCCCGTAATTCATCAATCCGCGTCCATTTTTTGGACTTTTAACAGTAACATCGTACCATAATGATTCATCATTATCCCATACTTCACATCTATGATATGTACCATAAGCATTTGCTGATAATATAAAAATAGCAGTAAAAGTAATTATTACCTTAATAAGTTTTTTTTGTCTGATTATTTTTTCATATTTAATGAGCAGATATGAAATTAGCCATGTTACTGAAATTATTAGTCCTACATAAGGATAAAAAATGCGATGATCATTCATTACCTCTGAAAGAGGTACAACAGAAGTAGGTAACAAGGCAAGAAAAAACCACAAAATCCCAAATGAAACAGGCCTGAGTTCAGATTTTTTAGAAGTAACATAAGCTAAATAGAGCAGAATAATCACAAAGGCAACACCAATAATAAACCGTATATCACTTAAACTTTGAACCGCAGTCCAGTCGGTATCTGCACTTAATAAAGTGGGGAAAAAGAATGTTTTTAAATAATGTAACATAACAAAAGGCTGGGTTGCAACATATTGCCACAATTTAATAATCCCAGGAGTAAAGGTTCCGGGAGTCATAACCGTTATTATAATATACATTATTATTACTGCAAAAAATGATATCAATGTATGTTTTATTGCCGATTTGAGTGTTTGTTTATCTGAATCTTTTAATTTCCATTTCGATTTTTTAGTTTTATTGGTCAATTTTTTCTTATCTATTATAGGCATTATATCGAATAGAAAAAGATAAACCATAAGTATAGGAGCAAACATCACAGCAGTAGGCTTAAACAAACAGCCAATAATAACAGGTATAAGATATAGAAAATATTTTTTTGCCTTATCGAAGTACAAAAACAAATAAAAAGCGGCTACAACACAAAAAGTAGAAAGAGAATCAGAACGGGCAGAAATATAATTAATAGTTTCTGCATTAGCTGTATGCAAACCATACCAGGCAATTGCAAACAAAGCCATTAAATGATTCCATTTATGTGCAAATGTTTTATTAAATATTTTAATAATAACAAAATACATTAATATTAACTGTATCAAAAACCATAGAAAGTTTGTAAAATGAAACCAGAACGATTTGTCAGGATTTATTTTCCATTCGGCGTCAAAGTCAGATTTTTGTTTATAACCGGGAGCAAATTTCCATGACATCCAGTAATCGATAGCAACGCTAAGAGTAAACATAGGGCGGTATTGTTGATTTTGTGGCAGATTGGAAAAAGTAGTTGCATCGCTAAAGTATTTCTTAAAATTTTTTAAATCTTGAATATATATA
>JAKIYJ010000110.1 GCA_022708585.1 Bacteroidota bacterium | reverse complement strand
TCCTGATTTTCAGGCTATCGAAACCTCGAACTCGAACATTCTGAAACAAACTATTGACTTTATGGACAGACACTAATTATACATATTGTTGTTTTTAAATATTTTTTTAATAATTTTGCTCAATAAGTGTTATTGTTTAATTTTCTTGTTTTAACACTATCTAAGTTTTATAATTTTTATAATTATTTGCGAGTTTACTATTATAATTATCTATTTTTATTACTATGAAAATTAGTGTTATAGGTACTGGTTATGTTGGTCTTGTCACAGGCACCTGTTTTGCTGAAGTAGGCATTGATGTTACCTGCGTAGATATTGATGAAAATAAAATTAATAATTTGAAAAAGGGGATTGTGCCTATTTTTGAACCCGGATTGGATAAACTTATTGAATCCAATATAGCAAAAGACAGATTACATTTTTCAACAAGTATTGCTGAATCTATCAATGAATGCGAGGTAGTATTTATTGCTGTTGGAACTCCTCCTGACGAGGATGGCAGTGCTGATTTATCGCATGTTTTGTCGGTAGCAAGTGAAATTGCTGAAAACATCAACAAATATATACTTGTGGTTACTAAAAGTACTGTTCCAGTTGGAACTTCAAACAAGGTACGCCAAATCATTGAAGAAGTGCTCTGCAAACGAAAAGTCAATATTCCTTTTGATATAGCTTCTAATCCTGAATTTCTTAAAGAAGGATCTGCCATAGAAGATTTTCTCAAACCAGATCGCATTATTGTGGGCGTAGAATCACCAAAAGCACAGGAAATAATGAACAGTTTATATAAGCCTTTCTTGCTTAATGGTCATCCTGTAATATTTATGGACATTTCTTCAGCTGAAATGACCAAATATGTAGCTAATTCAATGCTGGCGACTAAAATAAGTTTTATGAATGATATTGCAAATCTTTGCGAAATTGTTGGTGCAGATATAAATCTTGTTAGAAAAGGTATTGGAAGTGATAGCAGAATAGGCAATAAATTTATTTATCCGGGTATTGGCTATGGTGGAAGTTGTTTTCCAAAAGATGTTAAAGCCTTAATTAAAACGGCTCAAAATAACAACTATCAACTCAGAATATTGCAAGCTGTTGAAACTGTAAACGAAGAGCAAAAGTCGGTTTTGTTTAATAAGCTGAAAAAACATTTTAATAACAATATTAAAGATTTAAAAATTGCAATATGGGGGTTGTCTTTCAAACCTATGACAGATGATATGCGTGAAGCACCTTCGCTGGTTGTGATAGAAAAACTTATAAAAGAAGGGGCAAAAGTTATTGTTTATGATCCTGAGGCTATGAGAGAAGCAAAAAAAATATTAAACGATAAAATACTGTATGCTAATAATGCTTATGAATCATTACAGGATGCTGATGCATTAATGCTTTTAACAGAATGGTATGAATTCAGATTTCCGGATTGGAATAAAGTGAAACAATTAATGAAACAGCATATTATATTTGATGGAAGAAATATATATGACCGCTTTGCATTAAAGGAATCGGGTTTTGTTTATTATGGTATTGGTATCTAAATAATTTTTTATGCGTAAACGTATACTTGTTACTGGCGGTGCTGGTTTTTTAGGTTCGCATCTTTGTGAACGATTACTTAATGAAGGTAATGATGTAATATGTCTTGACAACTATTTTACAGGTTCTAAACAAAACATTATTCACCTTATTAATAATCCATATTTTGAAATTATTCGTCATGATATTACTATGCCTGTTTTTTTGGAAGTTGACGAAATATATAATTTAGCATGTCCGGCATCTCCAATACATTACCAGTATAATGCTATTAAAACCATTAAAACTTCAGTGATGGGTTCCATAAATATGCTGGGGCTTGCCAAAAGGACCAATGCTACCATACTTCAAGCTTCTACAAGTGAGGTCTATGGAGATCCTGAAATACATCCCCAGGTTGAAACATGTTGGGGACACGTTAATCCTATTGGTCCAAGAGCATGTTATGATGAAGGGAAGCGTTGTGCTGAATCTCTTTTTATCAATTATCACAGGCAAAACAATGTCAATATTAAAATAGTTAGAATCTTCAATACTTACGGGCCAAGAATGCATCCTAATGATGGACGAGTGGTGTCTAATTTTATTATGCAAGCATTGAAAAATGAAGATATTACTATATATGGTGATGGGAGCCAAACAAGAAGTTTTTGCTATGTTGATGATCTTATTAATGCAATGATATTAATGATGAAGACTGATAAAAATTTTACAGGTCCTGTTAATATAGGTAATCCTGGCGAATTTACAATTCTTGAACTTGCTCAAAAAATCATTGAACTCACTGGATCATCTTCAAAAATTATTTATATGCCTTTACCTGCTGATGACCCAACACAAAGGCAACCCGATATTTCGCTATCAAAAGAAAAACTTGCATGGCAACCTGCAATTTCTCTCGAAACAGGACTAATTAAAACAATAGATTATTTTAAACAATTAATTAGAGTTTGTCCATAATGTCCGATTTCATCGTTATTCTCAGCCTTCAAATCAGTCATGTACTTTTAGTACACTCCTGATTTTCAGGCTATCGAAACCTCAAACTCGAACATTCTGAAACAAACTCTTGACTTTATGAACAGACACTAATTACTTCAAAATAATTTAATAAGGTCTATGATTTTGTAATAAAAATGAATTATTAGAATATGCCTTAAAAAAAAATAAAAAAAAATATATTTGTATATATAAAAATATTTTTTAATTTTGCAACAGAATTAAATTTTACAAAGTATATAAAGGATATTGAACAATGGCAAGGATTTGTCAACTTACAGGTAAAAAGAGAATAAAAGGGCATAAGGTGTCGCACTCAAATATTAAAACCAAGAGAGTTTTTGCACCAAATTTACAAACAAAAAAATTTTTCATACCCGAAGAAAACAGCTGGGTTACATTAAAAATTTCGACTTCGGCTCTTCGTACCATTGATAAAAAAGGAATAAGTGCCTGTATTAAAAAGTATAAAGAAAAGGGTAAAATTTAATTTTTCATAATAAATAAATGATTGGGTTAATAACTAAAGAAAGGCTGCTTAGCAGCCTTTCTTTATTTTCCAAGGTAAGAACTTTATGCCTGCAAAATAATTAATTTTGCATTTTTCATTTTAGAGATATTGTTGCAATGAGCCAGAATGAAACGATTAATGATTCAATTAATTTGCAAATAGAAGAAATATTTTCAAAAGATTATGATGAAAATTTTATGTATGTTGAAGGGGCGAGAGTTCACAATCTTAAAAATATTGATATAAAAATCCCCAGAAAAAAACTTGTTGTTATAACTGGAATAAGTGGCTGTGGAAAATCTTCACTGGCTTTTGATACTATTTATGCAGAAGGACAACGTCGCTATATGGAAACTTTTTCATCTTATGCTCGTCATTTTATTGGTAATTTTGAACGACCCGATGTTGATAGTATCACGGGATTAAGCCCTGTGATTTCTATTGAACAAAAATCTGCTATTAAGAATCCACGTTCTACTGTTGGTACAATAACTGAAATATATGATTTTCTCCGTTTGCTTTATGCCCGTATAGCCGATGCATATTCATGGAAAACAGGTGAGCCAATGGTTAAATATTCAGAAAATCAAATTATAAACCTTATATTGCAAAAATATAATGGTAAAACTATATCACTACTTGCACCTGTTGTAAAAGGCAGGAAAGGACATTATCGTGAATTGTTTGAACAAATCAGGCGACAGGGTTTTCTTAAAGTCAGACTGGATGGTGAGATTATCAATATATATGAAAGGATGCAAACTGACAGATATAAGGTTCATGATATTGAAATATTTGTTGACCGAATTAAAATTAATGAAAATAACAAAAAAAGACTGTCAGAATCTATAACTATTGCTATGAAACAAGGTAAGGGTGTTATGATGGTATTAAATGAAGAAGATGGTAATTACAACTATTATAGTCGTTTATTGATGTGTCCTACAACAGGAATTTCTTATAATGAGCCTGAACCGAACTCTTTTTCTTTCAATTCTCCTTATGGTACCTGTCCTAAATGTAATGGCCTTGGTGAAATTTCTGAAATAGATATTAATAAAATCATCCCTAACAGGAATTTAAGCATTAAAGAAGGTGCTATAATTCCAGTTGGGAAATATAAACCTTCCTGGATATTTAGACAGCTTGAAGGTATTGGGAAAAAATTTGATTTTGATTTGGATACTCCTGTCAAGGACATACCCGAAGAAGCTATTAATATTATCTTGTACGGAACAAATGAGGTTTTTCGTTTTAAAAGTGAACAAAGTGGTATATCCGAGATATATACTTTAACTTTTGAGGGAATAGTAAATTTCATCATTTCACAAAAAAACGAAGACAGTTCAGCTGTAATACAAAAATGGGCAAATAGTTTTATGAACAAGATTGTTTGTCCGGAATGCAATGGTGCCAGGCTCAAAAAAGAGTCTCTTTTCTTTAAAATTAATGATAAAAATATTTCAGAAGTAGCTTCACTTGATTTAATCGCCTTAAAAAAATGGATTCTCAATGTTTTAGAAATTAAAAATGAAAGGAAAAAAACTATAGCAGTTGAAATCATAAATGAAATTTCAAAAAGGATTCAATTTTTAATTGATATTGGACTGGATTATCTTACTCTTAACAGGAATGCCACTTCTTTATCGGGCGGAGAATCGCAAAGAATAAGACTTGCAACACAAATAGGTTCTGGATTAACCAATGTTTTATATATACTTGATGAACCAAGTATAGGATTACATCAGAGAGATAATATGAGGTTAATAGAAACTCTTAAAAATTTGAGAGACTTACAGAATTCAGTTTTTGTTATTGAACATGATGAAGAGATGATTCGTTCTTCGGATTTTATTATTGATATGGGACCGGCTGCTGGCGTGCATGGTGGTTATATAGTAGCACAGGGTACTCTTTCTGAAATTATTAAATCGAATACCCTTACAGCTCAATATTTGAATGGGACAAAAAAAATCGAAGTACCATTTATTAGAAGAAAAGGAAATGGGAATGTCTTAATTTTAAGAGGGGCTTGTGGTAATAATTTGAAAAACATTGATCTTAAAATACCATTGGGCACATTAGTTTGTATTACTGGTGTTTCTGGAAGTGGAAAATCTTCATTAATTAATGAAACATTGTATCCTGCACTTAGTCGTATTTTATATAAAAGTGAAAGGAACCCTCTTCCTTATTCGAGTATAGAAGGGATTAAAAATATAGATAAAGTTATAGAAGTAGACCAATCGCCAATTGGGAAAACGCCTCGTTCAAATCCTGCAACATATACTGGTATTATGGATGATATAAGAAAACTTTTTAGTTCTTTACCAGAATCAAGAGTAAGAAATTATACACCT
>JAKIYJ010000109.1 GCA_022708585.1 Bacteroidota bacterium | reverse complement strand
TCACTTCGTTCGCTCAAACAGGTAAACCCTTCTTGCCCAACCCTGCTTGCTTGTTTTATAACAAATCATTTCCAAGGCGGATTTAAAAACACTTTATGGCATTTGTGTTATAATAGTCAAATATAATAGTATATTAAAAATTTGATAATTATGATTTTAACTGTTTTTATTGCAACATCTTTATTGAATAGAGCCAAAAATTTTTAATTATGAATCTACTTCGAAAAGTCTATAAATTAAATTTATCTATATTTTTCATTAATTTATCTATGAAATTGGTTTATTCATTTATCAAAAAAATAATTCAAAATAAAAAAGACTTTTCAGAGTGGACTCAATTTTTTTATTATCTTATTGTATAAACTTTTAATAAGTTATTACGTATCTTTGCAATTTATTTTAAAAATTATAGTTAATAATAATAAACACATCTAATAAATCTAAACATAGGAGAAAAAAACATGTTACAAAACATTCAAAAGAAATATGTCTATTATTTTGGAGGTAATAAAGCAGAAGGCACAGCCGATATGAAAAATCTTTTAGGGGGTAAAGGAGCCAATCTTGCTGAAATGGTAAATTTGGGACTTCCTGTACCAGCAGGGTTTACTATAACTACCGAAGTCTGTCTTCTTTATTATAAAGATAAAAATACTTATCAAAACGATGTTAAACAATCAGTTGAAGAGGCTTTGAAAAAAGTGGAAAAGGAAATGGGGGCTGTATTTGGTGACCCTGACAATCCTTTACTGGTTTCAGTGAGGTCGGGTGCCCGTATTTCTATGCCAGGTATGATGGAGACAGTACTAAACGTAGGACTTAATGATGTTACCCGTGAAGCTCTTATTAAAAAGACTAAAAATCCTCGTTTTGTTTATGATTCTCAACGCCGTCTTATACAGATGTATTCTGATGTTGTAATGGAAAAGGCAGCAGGTATTAAACCCAAAGATGGTAAAGGTATTCGTCAACAACTTGAAAATGAACTCGAAAAAGTTAAAAAAACTAAAAATATTAAAAGTGATGCGGACCTTAGTGCTGATGATTTGAAAAAACTTGTAGAAATATATAAAATAAAAGTTAAAGAAGTATTAGGAAAAGATTTTCCAGAAAACCCGATGGAACAGATGTGGGGTGCTATTGGAGCCGTATTTCAAAGCTGGAATGGCGAAAGAGCCGTCGCTTATCGTAGAATAGAAGGAATTCCAGACGACTGGGGTACCGCTGTAACTGTCCAATCAATGGTGTTTGGAAATATGGGCGATAACTCTGCCACAGGCGTTGCTTTTACAAGAAACCCTGCTACCGGAGAAAAATATTTTTATGGCGAATGGCTTCCAAATGCACAAGGCGAAGATGTTGTAGCTGGTATCAGAACCCCTAACCCAATCAACGAAATAGGTAAAAGTGAATATAATCGCCATCTTCCTTCCCTCGAAAAAGTAATGCCCGACGTTTATAAAGAACTCGATAGCATTCAGCAAAAACTCGAAAAACATTATCGCAATATGCTCGATATTGAGTTTACTATTCAGGAAGGTAAACTTTATATGCTTCAATGTAGAGTGGGAAAAAGAAATGGTCATGCCGCTGTTAAAATGGCTCTCGATATGCTCAATGAAAAACTTATAGATGAAAAAGAAGCCGTAATGAGAGTCTCTCCTGAACAACTTGACGAACTCCTTCATCCCATTGTTGACCCCGTTGAAGAAACAAAAGTTAAAAGTATTGCAAAAGGTCTGCCTGCTGGCCCTGGTGGTGCAACAGGACAAATAGTTTTTACATCAGAAGATGCCGTAAAATGGCATAATGACGGGAAAAAGGTAATCCTCGTCAGAAAGGAAACTAACCCGGAAGATATTGAAGGTATGAGAGCAGCAGAAGCTGTATTGACCGCTCAAGGAGGTATGACAAGTCATGCGGCTCTTGTAGCAAGAGGTTGGGGAAAATGCTGTATCGTTGGCGCTGGTGAACTTAATATTAACAGCATCAATAAAACTGTTACCATTGGTGATTTAATTTTAAAAGAAGGCGATTTTATTTCCTTAAATGGCTCAAAAGGAACTGTTTATAAAGGTGAACTTAAAATGAAACCAGCTGACCCTAAAAACCCCGACCTATTAGCTTTTATGAAAATATGTGATAATAATAGAAAACTTAAAATAAGAACTAATGCAGATACCCCAGAAGATGCCAGTATAGCAAGAAATTTCGGCGCAGAAGGAATTGGACTTTTCCGTACTGAACACATGTTTTATGGCAAAAATGCTGAAAAACCTTTATTCTTGCTCCGTAAAATGATTATCTCTACTACCGAAAAAGAACGCCGTATAGCATTAGATGAACTATTTCCTTATGTTAAATCTGATGTTAAAGGAACATTGGAAGCAATGGATGGATTGCCAGTTACTTTTAGAACCCTTGACCCTCCATTACACGAATTCGTGCCTAATAATCCCGAAGAAAGAAATAAACTGGCTCAAAGCTTGAACATATCTATTGATGAATTTAATAAAAGAACTAATGCACTCCACGAAAATAATCCTATGATGGGACATAGAGGTGTAAGGCTTGGTATAACTTATCCTGAAATAACTGAAATGCAAATAAGAGCTATTTTTGAAGCAGCCGCCGAACTTATTAAGGAAAATAAAAATCCTTTCCCTGAAATAATGATACCTGTTACTTGTACCGTTAAAGAACTTGAAAACCAGTATCAAATTATCGAAAAAGTTTATAATGAGGTTATTAATAAATTTAATATAAAGAAAATTCATTATTTAAAAGGTACTATGATTGAAATACCAAGAGCTTGCCTTACAGCAGACAAAATAGCTGAACAGGCTGAGTTTTTTAGCTTCGGTACTAATGACCTTACTCAAATGACTTTTGGATTTTCACGAGATGATATTAATAGCTTTATTGGCGATTATTTGAAACAAAGACTGTTACCTCAGGATCCATTTAATATTCTTGATCAAGAAGGAGTTGGACAATTAATTGAAATGGGTGTTAATAAGGGTCGTAAAACTCGTAAAGAACTGGAAATTGGTATTTGTGGAGAACACGGTGGCGAACCTTCTTCCATTGCGTTTTGTCACAAATTAAAATTTGATTACGTTAGTTGTTCCCCATTTAGAGTTCCTATTGCAAGACTCGCTGCTGCCCAAGCTGCTATTAAGGAAACACAAATCAAATAATAAATTATTAATATATTTTATTTTTTTAGCCGTGTTTATTTATTAAATACGGCTTTTTTATTTTCTTAAACAGCGTTTCATTTATTATTTATATGATTTTTAAAATTTGACTCTATTTTAAAAATTGTTGTAATTATGCACATAATACATAAAGTTCATAAAGTTCATAAAGTTCATAAAGTTCATAAAGTTCATAAAGTTCATAAAGTTTATAAAGTTTATAAAGTTCATAAAGTTTGTAAAGTTTGTAAAGTTATTGGTGTTATGAAGATAGAGAGGTTTGAGAATATTATTCCATAGCGGTGATTTTTCTTTTCGCACTTTTATTTGTATGGTAAACAAAGAAAAGTGCATATTATTTTTGATAAAATAATAAATTTAATAAATAAATTAATTAAAAATATAGATAAATTTAATTATAATAAAATTTATAAATTTTTCGGAATGAACTCAATACTAAAAAGTGCTTTTAAATCCGTCGTGAAAATGATTTGTTATTAATCATTTATTTAGATATGTATGAGGAAACAAAATTTTTGAACAACATTTATTTTGAATAGAGCCCCAAATTTTTTATTTTAAATTGGCTATTTTAAAAAAACTTGTAGATTTACATACAGAAATTTAAATATTATTATTATGGGAAATTGTATGTTAATCAATGAATTAAATAATTATGGTATCAAAAATATTCAAAAAGTTTATCATAATCTTTCTTATGAAGAATTATTTATTCACGAAACTGATAAAAATATAGAAGGATATGAAAAATGTATAATAACTGATACAGGTGCTGTTGCAGTTGATACTGGGGTATTTACAGGGCGATCGCCTAAAGATAAATATATTGTTGAAGAAGATGAAAATAAAGACAATATATGGTGGGCAAGCCCCGATAGAAAAGGTTCAGATAATAAGCCTGTTAGCGAAAAAGTATGGAATGACTTGCTTGATATTAGCGTTGAACAACTAAGTGGTAAAAAATTATATGTGATGGATGCTTTCTGCGGCGCTAATGAAAATTCAAGATTGAAAATTAGAGTGATAACTGAAATTGCCTGGGCAGCACATTTTGTTAAAAATATGTTTATTAGACCAACTGAAAAAGAACTTGAAAATTTTGTACCTGACTTTATAATGATTCATGCTTGTAAGGCAATTAATTATAAATGGAAAGAACACAATATGAATAGTGAGGTATACGCTGTATTTAATTTGAAAAAACGTATGTCTGTTATTGGAGGTACCTGGTATGGCGGTGAAATTAAAAAAGGTATTTTTTCAGTTATGAATTATTTTCTTCCATTAAAAGGTATAGCCAGTATGCATTGCTCTGCCAATATGGGCGATAAAGGCGATACTGCAATATTTTTTGGATTGTCTGGTACTGGAAAAACTACTCTATCAACCGACCCTGAACGTTATTTAATAGGAGATGATGAACATGGCTGGGACGATGATGGAGTTTTTAATTTTGAAGGAGGCTGCTATGCAAAATGTATTAATCTTAACAGAGAAAATGAACCTGATATTTATAATGCTATTAAACGAAATGCACTTCTTGAAAATGTGGTCGTGAATGATAAAGGAAAAATAGATTTTTCAGATGCTTCTAAAACAGAAAATACAAGGGTTAGTTATCCTATTTATCATATTGATAAAATAGTAAAACCTGTATCAAAAGGTACACATCCTAAAAATATTATTTTCCTTTCTGCCGATGCTTTTGGAATTTTACCACCAGTTGCTAAATTGACACTTGAACAAACTATGTATTATTTTTTGAGCGGATATACAGCAAAAGTAGCTGGTACCGAAAGAGGTATTAAAGAACCGGTACCAACATTTTCATCTGCTTTCGGAGCTGCTTTTCTATTACTGCACCCTATTGTGTATGCCAGAGAACTTATTAAAAAAGTTAAAACTTATGAAAGTACCGCATGGCTTGTAAATACAGGCTGGATAGGAGGGGAGTATGGAACAGGTAAAAGAATAGACCTCCCTCTCACCAGAAAAATTATTAATGCAATACTTGATGGGTCCCTTTTACAGGCAGAATATGAAAAATTGCCTTTCTTTAATCTGATGATACCCAAAAATATTACAGGAATAGATTCTAAAATACTTAACCCGCGTAATAACTGGATAAATCCTGAAATTTATGACCAGAAAGCCCAAAATCTTGCACTTAAATTTATTGAAAATTTTAAAACCTTTACCGATACCGACGAAGCTAAAAAACTTGTTGCAGCCGGACCA
>JAKIYJ010000108.1 GCA_022708585.1 Bacteroidota bacterium | reverse complement strand
GCGTAGTTATGTTTTAATGGCCAGGGAGTATTTAATCCGTCATTTCCACTTCCACCAACATAAGTTGATGATAAAAGACTTGTTCCATCATTGCTTAATCTTGAAATTACAATATCGCTGCCTTGTGTATATTGTAATACATAAGTCAGGGTAAAATTAGTTCCTCCATTAAAAGTTTGGTCAAAAGATCCTGCTGTTGTAGGGTAATTAGAAGAGCCAGTAGTACCTAAAATATATAATTCATTAGTACTGCTTACTATTAAACTGTTAGGGACTTCTGTACCGCTACCGCCGAGGTAAGTCGAGTAAACCAGAAATGTGCCAGTAGTATCATATTTTGAAATTGCAATATCGCAGCTTGCGCCAGCATAAGAGATTTGATATGCACCAGGCGTAACAGGATAGCCTATGCCAAAAACATTACCTCCAGCATATAAAAAACCATAATTATCATAAGTAGCAGTATATCCCCAATTATCAGCTGTTGAACCTGAATAGGAAGCAAAAATCAATACAGGGTCTATAATTAATGTTAAATTTTTATCGTATCCTTCTGGAAATATAAAACTTATTTTGTTGTTGCTAATTTTGAATTTGCATTTTACTTCTTGTTTTTTACCATCAGATGTTACTTGCCAGGCAGAAGGAGCTACTTCAACAATACGGTTAACCGAAGTATTTATTATCAAATTGTCATTCTCCAGTTTTAATTTGTTAACATCCTCGTATTCAATAACAATATCATTGGCATTTGCTTGTGGTGAAACTAAAAAGTCGTATTTAAACAGTAAATTTTTTTCATAAACTTCCATGTCAATTCCATCATAAATATTTTCATATTTTATTTTTTTGTATTTATTGACTCTTGAAGCCCATTTTGATTGGTCGTTTCCAATAAAGTAATTATTATATTCAGCCAGAGGATAAAGAGAAGTTATATGAACATTGTTATTGCATCCTTTGAAATTCATTCTGTAAGCATGAAAATTGACCTTTCCATCAGGTAATGAATGGTTTTTTTTCTTTTCTTGCGATTGATATTTGAAATTGGCAATTTCTTTTATTGCATTAATATCGCCAAAAGTAAGCGTGAATCTGTTTTTTTCAAGAAAAATTGCTCCGCCATCAAGTTCTACCTTATATAATACTTCTTTCTCCCACTGTCCCTTGTTTTCAATAAAAACCAAATTCCCTGATTTAAGACTGTCTTCCTTGTGTGCTGATACATCCAAAGTTAACAATACTAAAAATATTGTTATGTAAACACATAAATTGTACGTAATTCTTTGAATCAAGCCTGTATAAGTACAATTACGCATAAATATCAAATTTTTATAATAATGCAAAAATCAAAATAAAACAAAATTTTAAAAGATTTTTTTTATTAAATAAACAAGTATTGTTACTTTTAAGAGAGAGTATATTTTCAATATTAAACAAAATTAATAATAAAAGCAATTGCTTTTATATTCGTTAATATTTTGGTTATTTATAATGTAAATTTTAAATGACATAATACTGATTTGTTTAGTTGCTTATCGAAAAATCTATCATTTTAACAATTAATTTGTACATTTGTGTCCTGAAAACAGATGAAATATTTTTTGTAATAATTTTATGTTTTAATCCACTCCGAAAACTCATTTTTATTTTGAATTATTTTTTTTGATAAAATTAATTAAAAATATAGATAAATTAAATTATAATTTGATTTATAAATTTTTCAGAATGGATTCAATTATATTATTGATATACCAGAAAACTAAAAAATAATAATGAATAAAAAAGTATAACTATGTACAAGAAATTTATTTGTTTAACTGTATTTATGGTGTGTTTGTTCAGTATGGTTTTTTCACAAATTCAAAAAGAGGTAAATACTTTGCTTTTGCCAATTTCGGTTGTCAAAGTTATTTATGGGGATTCTTGTGAAGTCCTTGTTAGTTTTAATAATTTACCCGAAATAGTACGTACATCTAAAACAAAAGTGTATGGCAAGTATGATGAGAAAAATAAAGAGAGAAATATTGAACTTGGGAGAGTTCGTATAAAAAATATTTATGATAATCAGATAATTTGTGCTATTGGTATGAAGTATCCAAAAGATTTCAAAATGAGAATAAATACCGGTGACCTGATTGAAATAAAGGTTCTTCGCCCAGAAGATATTTATAAAAGCATATTTTGCAAATTAATGTTGTTGAATATTTATTTGAGCGATAATAATGGAAAACCTTTTTATTCTTTTGAAGAACTTTTTTATAAAGATAACAAGGCAAAGGAAGATTCTTTATTTCAACTTTGCATTAAAGAGTTAAATAATAATATTTTATATGAAACAAAGGATATTGTTATTAATGAAGGAAGGTTTAAGAATAAAAGTGTTGAAGTGGCAATAAAATCAACTACTTCAAAAGATTTGATGCATTTTTTTGAATACTTGCTTGAAAATTACATCAAATATTCTGGACAGACAAATAATATAAATGAAATTTATTCACAATGGCTATTGAATAACACTCCATTAGCGACCGAGACTCTTTATAATATGATGCTGTATTATAAAGTACGAAGTGATATTGATTCTGCTTTGTCATTAACATCTATTGAAAATTATCGTTCAATAATGGATAAATGGATTAATAAATCAGTCGAAAATTATAGCAGTTTTGATTTTTATGATGCCTCTGGATATTTAAATATTTTATTGCTTGTAGCTCAATCTCTTAATGAAAATAATTATATTGCTAAAGCATATTGTATTTCTGGAAATTTTAAATTTAAACAGAACAGTTTTAAAGAAGCTATTACTGAATATCAAAAATCTTATGATTATTATGTTAAGGCTAATAATTATTATGGACAAATGCTTTCTTTGAATAATTCCTGCTGGCAATATATTGAATTGGAGCAATATAAAACTGCTGCAAAAGAATTTGCCAATGCAGTTAAAAAATACAAAAAAATAATGGATGATAATATACAGAGTTATAAACGTATATATTCTCTTTTATTACGTAATCAGGCTATGGCTTTGCATTTATCTGGAAAATCAAAACAATCTGTTAAAATATTTAATAAGGCTTTGCAATACTTGTCGGATGATACTTCTGAAATTGCAGCACGTCGCAGAGCATTGATAAATAATGATCTTGCTTCGGTATATGAAAAATTGGGGCAAAAAGAACTTGCCAATCAATATAAAGATAAAGCTATGGGAATTGTAATCTCGACTAATGGAATGGAACTCGACCTGAATTAGAGTTTGTCCATAATGTCCGATTTCATCGTTATTCTCAGCCTTCAAATCAGTTATGTACTTTAGTACACTCCCGATTTTCAGGCTATCGAAACCTCGAACTCGAACATTCTGAAACAAACTCTTGACTTTATGGACAGACACTAATTAGTGATAAATACCCATTAATCAATTAAATTGTGATAAATCTTAAAAAATTTTTTTAATGATTTTTCTTATTGGATATATGTGTGCTGGTAAAACAACAATTGGAAAGAAGTTATCAGCAATGACAGGGTTGGAATTTAAGGATATTGACGATATTATAGAACATAAATTAGATATTAGTATTAATGATATTTTTAAAAAATATGGAGAAAAATATTTTCGTAAAATTGAAACAGAAATACTGAAAGAAATAATAAATAATAAAAACAAAGACCAGTTAATTGTTTGTGGAGGTGGAACCCCTTGTTTTAACGATAATATGAAGTTAATAAAGTCGGCTGGTAAAGTTATATATCTTAAAGTGGAACCCAAAATACTTGCTGAAAGAATTGAAAAGTCTACTGTTGTAAGGCCCGTTATTAATGGTTTAACAGATGATGATTTACTTTTTTTTATTAAAAAACAACTTGCTGAAAGAGAATTCTATTATAATAAGGCTGATATCATTATAAAGAATGAAAATATTGATTTGAAGGAACTTGCTGAATTAGTTTCTGATAAGTAAAACGACATTTTCTATATGTGATGTATGAGGAAACATATCTACTGCCTGCATTTTGATGATTTCATAATTTTTTGCAAGCATTGCAATATCTCTTGCTTGAGTAGCAGGATTGCAACTTACATAAACAATTTTTTGTGGCATTATTTTAAGAATTTCTTCAACAACTTTTGGATGCATGCCTGAACGTGGTGGATCTGTGATAATAACATCAGGGATGCCATTAATATTTATGAAGTCACTGGTAAATATTTTTGCCAGATCCCCCGAATAGAATATGGTATTATTAATATTATTGTTTTTACTGTTTTCTGATGCATCAGCAATTGCAGACTCAATATTATCAATACCTATAATCTTATATGCATTTGGTGAAATAAAATTTGCAATACTTCCTGTGCCGGTATATAAATCATAAACTGTTTCCTTGCCCGACAGAGAAGCGAATTCTTTTATTACCGAATAAAGATTTTCTGCCTGCAATGAATTGGTTTGATAAAAAGAGACAGGTCCTGTTTTTAATTTAAGATTATGCATTTTTTCGGTTATATAACTGTAACCCGAATATAAATAAACTGGCAGGTCGCTAATAGTATCATTTTTTTTTGTGTTTATAACATACATTAAAGAGTTAAGTTCAGGAAATTCGGCTTTAATCTTTTCCAGCAATGATTCTCTTAATTTGATGTTTTCATAGCCAAATACGACAATCAGCATCCATTCATTAATGGTAGTATTTCTGATAATAATATTTCTTAAAAATCCTGTATGTTCTTTAATATTGTAGAAACTCATTTTTTCTTTAACAGCTATATCTCTAATAGTATTTCTAAGTTTATTTGCAAAGTCATTTTGCAGGTAACATTTTTGTATATTTATAATTTGTTTGAACATACCTGCAATATGGAATCCGAGTCCGGGCTTTTTGTCAGTATATTTATTTTCATTAAAATCATTGAGCCAGGAACTATTTGTAAAAGCATATTCCATTTTATTTCTATATTCTATTGTTGCAGGTGATGGTATAATTGGTAAAACTACTTTTGGCGAAAGTCTTGCAACTCTGTTAAAAGCATCATTAATTTGTTTTTGTTTATAAAATAATTGTCCTTCATAAGTTATATGTTGCCATTTGCATCCTCCACAAATACCGTAATGACTGCAAAATGGCAATGTTCTTGTTTCTCCTGCCTTATGTATTTTTTCAATTTTCCCTTCTACATAATTTTTTTTCTTTTTTAAAATTTTTACGTCTACAATGTCACCAGTAACAGCATATTTCAAAAAAACAACCATTCCATTGTGTTTTGCTATTGCTATTCCATCAGTTCCTACATCTATTACTTCAACATTTTCAATAATTTCCATCGTTATAATAAATTTATTTGCTCTATTCTATAAAATTGTTGTAATTATGCATAATACATTATTATATATAACAAATTTTGAGTATAATAATTTTTTACAATTATAACACAAATGCCATAAAGTGTTTTTAAATCCGCCTTGGAAATGATTTGTTATAAAACAAGCAAGCAGGGTTGGGCAAGAAGGGTTTACCT